>DATEPX010000330.1:0-31282 GCA_035272945.1 Terriglobales bacterium | reverse complement strand
CTAGTCAACCGAACGCACATCATCGGTGGGCAGCATGACGAACATGCAATCGGCGCTCACGCTCGAACAGGAAAGAATTCCGCGGCGCAAGATTTTAGTGGGAGTGTCATCAGGCAAGGCAAGCTTGTAGTTAATTTTTCGTAGTGCGTCGCCAAAAGCGCGCAGCTTTTCCTCTCCACTGATGAATTTCACACTCTCCACAGTTACACCCGAGGCACCGGATCCAAATAACACAAAAAAAGCGGCGCTGCCGCTCTGCTTGGTCAGCTTGCCCAACTTGACAGTACGCAGGTTCTGCAACTCCTCAGTCGATTTCGCGATCACGGGAGCAACCTTGCTCTCGCCACCAACCAGCGCTGCCAATCGTGCGCGCGTTTCTGGAATGGGGCGGATACCGCTCGTCGCCAACGCATAAGTGTGAATCGCCTGGTCCTTCTGCCCGCGTTTTTCATAAATCTGGCCGAGGTGATCGCCAACCTCACCGTGCTGTCCCAGGAGCCAGGCGGCAGAGACATACTTCTCCGCCTGGTCGAGATCGCCTTTAGCAAAATGAATCCACCCTAACGTGTCCCAGTAGGCGACCATTGACGGCACCAGCCCCAAATCTCGCGCGTTGAGTTGTTCGAGAGTCAAATTGCGCAACCCAGCGGCAGTGGCCGCCACGGCTGACTCGGCATACTGCTGCGCTTTTTCCAGATGGACATGCCTCAACGAGAGTTGATATGCGATGTTGTTCCAGACCACCGGCGTAGCTGAGATCTCCACCGCATGATCGAAAGCTGCCAGCGCCTTATCATCCTGCCCAAGATTGAGGTAGGAATCGCCCAGGTTGACCTGCAGCAGAGGATCATCGGGCGCGAGCGACACCGCCTTCTCTAACTCCGGCACCGCCTCATCATACTTATGCCATTCCGCATACATGGTGCCCAGGTTGCCGTGGGCAAAGCGATCCAGCGGATTGACTTCGATCTGCTTGCGGAAAGCCTTGGCTGCGTCGTCGTAGTCGCGGTCGATCCAGTATGCCCGTCCCAGATTGTTGTAGGCGTATTGGTCATAGGGACTGACTTCAATCTGTTTGTTGTAGGCCGCAACTGCCTCTTTGGTATCGCGCTGGGCCAGGTAGACGTTACCCAGATTGTTCCACGCCTGCTTATGGTTGGGATCGACTTCGACGGCTCGCTTCAACAGCTGAAGAGCCAGTGGATAATTTCCATTCTGGAGTGCCGCGTATCCGCTTTCATTCAGCTCGTCAGCTTTCAAGTTAGCCGGCGGTGCCGGAGTTCCGGCCACCGTACTCTCAATCGAAACCCGCTGCATCAGGTCTGAAAACACCGCCCGCCGAAATGCCAGGTAATCCCCGGTGCGCTCAGCCGGAAGTTCGCGCTCTCGCAAGACCAGTTTGCGCTCTGCCGTTAAGGTGCTGCCTTCCAGCTTGTAGCTCGCCTGGTACTCGGCATAATCCCGCTTCATGGAAAAAGGCAGGGGAGCGTGGGCCGCGTACTTCGCCGGAAGGTCCAGCTTGACGCGATAGGTGTACTCACCCGGAGGCCCGAATTTGATCGGCCCGGCGTCAGGGTTGTCCTCGTCCTCGTCCGCCTCAGCCAGCGGAAATTGCGACAAGGGCAAATTCAGTTCGGACTTCTTTTTTGACCAGTCGAAGTAATTTGCCTTCGCAACCGTGTACTCCAGTTCAAACGGCTGGCGCGTCGCTGCCGGATCGCTCGCCTTGAGATCACTGACTTCACCATCCAGTCCGCCTATCGCGCTCATTGTTTGCGCGAGCCGCTCCCACTGTTGCCGGGCCACTCGCCGGAAAATGACGCGCAGCAGAAGTTCGGTATCGCCTCGCAGCGTGTAATGCACGTGCACCGTCAACTTGCCCAATTCGCTGACTTTCCCGTCCATTTGTTCCAGTTGCGTATTGGGTACCGGTGGGTCGGCAGGCGTCTCTTCCAGACGTCCAACCCCGTCGGGCGGAACCACGAGTGCCTGCTTCTTCCGCAGGTTGAAAGCCAGCAACCGGTACGGCGCTACCTCCGCGGTCGTATCCATCCAGATTTGATCTTTCCCCAGAGGCAGCAAACTGATCACGTGATCAAACTGCGAGGGCGAAGGAACATCCGGATCCAGTTTGCGGCTGGAATTAATCAGCACCGACGAAACCCGGTAACCCGCAGCATCCAACATTGCTTCCAGCAAGGTGTGCTTGTCCTTGCAATCGCCGTACTGGTTGTGGAACACGTCTGCCGCGCTGTGCGGCTGATAACGGCCCACGCCCAGCGACAAACTCACATAACGGAAGTTGGTGGAAACGTAGTCGTACAGCGCCTGGATTTTGTCCGCGTCGGAAGTGAGGCCCTTGGTCAAGCCTTCTACCTTGGCGCGAATGTCTGGTGTAGGCATGCGCCGATCACGCTCCAGAGCCGCATACCAGCGTCCTACTTCTTCCCAGCTGCTGAAGGTGGTCAATTGCACCGCCGGAGTCTCCGGCTCCCGCCGCTTTTTCTTTTTCTTGCTTTTATCCTTGTCGTCGTCCTCACGAATCAGGTGAGAGCTTGTCCAGCGGTAAATCCGCCGCCCCTTCTCCTGGCTAACTTTCGGATCGAATCCTGGCTTGGTTTTGAGTTTGATCGTCCGCTCGCGGGGAACACTGACCTCGAGTTGCTCATCCAGGGTGATGCTGTTCTTATCGAAGTCATACTCCATCCAGAAATGCCCTGGAGCCAGTGCCGTGTGGATGATGGTTACAATGTCGTACTCAAGCACCTCTCCAGGCCGCAATCCTGGAACCGTAATATGCTTCTGCCGGTAGTCGGTGTAGACGGGAGCATCCCGCTCAATCGGTGCGCTTAGGTCCTGTACTGCATCGGGTGGCGCAGTAACCGTGTTCCCATCGGATTTGTGTACGCGAACGTAAGGAATCTCGATCCGCTCGTTGGCGGAGTTGTAGCCAACCACCACTTGGCCCCACTGCTCGACGCCCGCTTCGCTTTGCACTTTGACTCGAACAAAGAGTTCTTTCCGCCCGGTACCGTCGTTTTCAAACTGATAGCTGGTATGAACCTGCTCTACGACGAACGATTCCTGCGAGTAATCGAGGGTTTCCGCGGACTTCTCCGCGGGCTTACCTTCAGGCTTCTGGGCAACAGCACAAATCGATACCAGGAAGAACACGGCAAGTGAAATGACGCGACGAATCATGGAAGGCCCTGCGCTGTTTGTATCCCAAGCTGCTGCACGGCGCAAGGGAGTTCTGGTGCAGGCAGGCCGTCACAGCCCCTCACTGGCCTAGCTTAGCTAGGGTGTCATCAGGAGTGGGTGTCAAGCCCGCGAAGGACCTGGCGTGTGGAAGCAAGGAGCATTGCCGCCGCACGCCAGATCCTTCACCGGCTCGCCGGTTCAGGATGGCGACATGTTAGGAGCTAGATAAGCAACCGGCCAAAGACCTAAGCCCCCGGAGGCAGAAGCGTGTAAGAAGAGCTAAGCTGAATCGCGTCGTGCAAGGTCCGATACAGCGGGCAGCGCATCGCGTACATGCCGTGGACGCGCTCGACGGTTTCGCGGACTTCCTCAGTCGCCACCAGCTTAAGATCCACGTGGACCCGGCGGATCACGAGTACGCCCTCTTCTTTTTCTACTTCGCCGACGACTTCTGCGGTGAGACGGCCATTGCTGGCATCGATGTGACGCGCTTCCAGCGCGCCTCCGAAGGTGCCCATCATTCAACCGGCAATTGCGGCAATCACATAGTCGAGGGTGGAGGCGTGCGATTCACCGAGAGTGGCGGGATCAACTTTATAGTGCTCGGCAATCGCACCATGAACGCTGAACGTAACCGGCTGCGACTCGCCGGGTAAGTAAGCCCGACGTAGCGGACCCTTCACGCGCTCGATACGCACCTTTGAGGTGTAGACGACGTCGGACACAGTAACCTCCCTGCCAGGTTTTTTGGCATGCGCGACCAAAGATTTTGGTTGTACACGCCAGATCCTTCACCGGCTCACGCCGGTTCAGGATGACGACTTAGAAAGAGACCGATCTTATTCTCCCACGCCCATTGACTTATCCATGAAGCTAACCAGATCCCGCTTGAACTTCGCCAACGAGGGTGTATGCAAGTAGACCATGTGGCCCGCATCGTAAGTGGCGTACGAAATGTTCTTGCGATAGTCGGCGGGGAGGTCGAGGTGCTGTATCGTGTAATCTGCGGCGTAGAAGGGAGTGGCTAAGTCGTAATAGCCTTCCATAATCAGCACTTTCAGATATGGGTTCTTGGTAATCGCCTCGCGCAGGGCGGTGGCAGTGTCCGGAAATCCCTGGATCGCCGATCCCCATTCCCATTTGGAAAATCCTGAACCCGCCTGGAACGCAAACACGTTGTACGGCATGTCCGACTTATAGCCGAGTTCTGTGCGCACGTAGTTGTTGAACACCGAAGTGTAAGGCGGGAGAGTCGCCGACCCGGTCGGGTCGTAGAAGGGCGTATCCATCAACCCCTGGGGATCCGGCCCGGTAAAACGGCCGTCCAGACGCCCCACCCGCAGCTTCCGATCGATTAACAGGTAATGTGTGAACTCGCGGACGTTGATTCGCAAGTTGGCCTGATCGATCACCTCTTTACTTAGCCCCGTATAGCGCGCCATCTGATCGATCACGGCCTGCCGCTCCTCGGGACTCAGCGAATCTCCCTTATCCAGTGCCTGCTTGTATTCTGTCGATGCCCAATGCTGCACCTCTTGCCGTGTCTTGGCCAGATCCTGGGTCAGTTCCGGCGCAAGCTTCTTGTGATACGCCGCAATCATCGTGTAGGAGGGCAGGATGACAACGTACGGCACGTCATTTGTCTTTGTGAACACTAGAGTCTCGAAATTCAAAACCATGGACAGCAGGACAATCCCATTAAAGGAAATGCCGTGCTCGGTAAGATAGCCAGCCACTCCGGCGGCCCGGGTGGTGCCATAACTTTCCCCCAGCAGGTAAAGTGGCGAGCTCCAGCGCTCATGGCGGGTAAGGTACATGCGGATGAATTCGCCGAAGGCCTCGATGTCCCCTTTCACGCCCCAGTACTTCTTAGATAATTCCGCGTTGGCTGCGCGGCTGAATCCCGTGCCGATGGCATCCACCAGCACAAGATCCGTGCGGTCGAGAGCGCTGTTTGCGTTGTCCTCCATGCGGTAGGGCGCTGGAGGGATGAAGCCATCAGGTTGCAGAACGACTCGTTTCGGACCCAGCGCGCCCATGTGTAACCAGATCGACGCCGATCCAGGCCCGCCGTTGAATGCGAAGGTCAATGGGCGCTTGCTTACATCCTGCCCATCCAGCGTGTAGGCCACGAAAAACATCTCGGCCTCGATTTTCCCGTCCGGCCGCTTGATCGGCAGCCGCCCAGCTGTGGCCATGTACTTCAGAAGCTTGCCTTCGACCGTGACCTGATGGTGCGTGACGACTGGCGGAACTTCCGTGACGTCGTAATGTTCTTCCTTCTCCTTGTCCGCCGGTGCCGCTTTTTCGGTTTCAGGTTTCGTTTCCTCGCTCGCCGGTGTGGTTTCCGGTGTCTTTTTCTCGGCCGTTCGAGCTTGTTCGCTCTTTGTCTTCTCGGTTCTGCTCTTAGAGGAGTCTGCCTGCCGAGCAAGTCCTCCACTCAATAGGGCAACCAGCAGCACGGACAGCAGACAAAAAGAACGCATCTGAACCTCCGGACAATTATCTTGTCGTGAACCGATATTTGGCGGCAGGCATTATATCGAATGGATGAAGTGGGTGGCGCAGGCACTGCTGCCCGCGAAAGGGGTTCCTCCGCCGTTCCAATGGTTGGCTTGAGAATGCAGGGCCGAAGGCGCTGCGCCAGCCTCTGGAGACGGCCCTAATGCCGCCTTTGGGCTAAAACCAGGAGCCACCGCCGTTTTGATTTGTGACACGCAATACGAATCGACGAGCACAGAGCTATGCACTCGAAAAGGGTGGAGCCGGGCCTTAGGCCGCGGAGCGACGGTGCCGTTTATGAAACCAGATCTATGCATTTCGGGGCTGCCTGTGAAAACCCGGGATTAGGCCTCACAATTCCAATTCCGCCTGTATGGTTCCATCCTCCATGTCGGCGTGCAGACGGAAGCCGAGCTTCTGGCAGATGGCGCGCATCTCGTGGTTCTCTGACAGCACTGTCGAATGCAGCCGCCGCAATTTCTCGTCGCGAGCCACGGCAATGAGCCGGCGGTACAATTCCGTCCCCAAACCCAGATGCTGGAATCCATCATGGATGAGCACCGCCAATTCGGCCTCGTCGCGGCGGTGCAGTTTGCTCATTCGACCTACCCCGATGACCTGGGGCGCCCCACCTGCATCCTTGTGTTCACCCAACAGCACCATTTCCCGGTCGTAATCGGTGAAGCAGATTCGGCGCAACCGCTCATGGGCTGTCCGCTGACTTAGTTTTAGAGGTTGGAAATAGCGCAGATAGACAGTGCGCTCTGAGAGTTTCTGGTGAAACTCCACCATGAGTGGCTCATCCTCAGGCCGAATCGGGCGGATCGTAATCGCTTCTCCGCTCTTCATTGTCCAAGGCCGCACGTATTGGATGGGATAAGGTCGGACCGCGTGGCGCGGCAGTCGCTCCTCTGTGACTTCCGGCCCATATACGACCACGCGGGCGTCCAAGGCCAGCAATCGCTCCGGCGAGGCCAGCACCGGGTTGATGTCAATCTCTTTGATCCAGCGCTGCTCGACTATGAGTTGGCTGAAGCGCACCAGCAATTCTTCGACTGCCGCAACATTGACCGGTTTGCGCCCGCGCACACCGAGCAGCGCGTCGAAAATCTTCGTCTGTTCCATCATCCGTCGCGCCAGGGTGGAGTTGAGCGGCGGCAGAGCCAGGGCATGGTCCTTGAAGACTTCCACCAACTGCCCGCCGGTGCCAAACAGGATCACCGGCCCGAACTGCGGGTCGACGCTGCTGCCCACAATTAACTCATAGCCATCGAGCTTCACCATGGGTTGCACCGTGACACCCAGGAAATTTCCCGGACCGACTTTCGTCCCTACCGAGCTCTCGATTCCGTGGTACGCCTTGTGCACCGCGTCGGCGTCCCGCAGGTTCAGTTGCACGCCGCCTACATCGGTCTTGTGGGTGATGGTTTCCGAGAGCAGTTTCAGCACGACGGGATACCCAATCTCCTCGGCATGCTGCACTGCCTCGTCATCGCTGCGTGCAGGAACTGTTGCAACGATGGGAATCCCGTAGGTAGCCAATAATTCTTTGGACTCGACCTCGGTCAGAACCGTTCGTCCGGCGCGTCGTGCCCGCTGCACGATGCCATCGGCAGCCGTCCGGTCCAGATCATCATCTTCCGACGGCAACACCGGCGTCTCATACAGGCCACGCAGGTTGTAACTGTACCGCCACATGTACTCGAAGATGCGCGCCGCCGTGTCCGGAAAAGGAAAGGTTGGGATGCCTGCGCGGTTCAGGATGTCGATACCGGCCGCCACTTCCGGACCGCCCATCCAGCTGGCCAGCACCGGTTTACCGGTACTCTTCGCATAAGCTTTAAGCCGCTCTGCCGTCTGCGTCGGCTCAGCCATCCCTTGCGGACAAGTAATCGCCAGCAGGCCGTCAGTATTCGGATCATTGGCGGCGATGTCCAGCGCCTTGGCAAAACGTTCCGGTAACGCGTCTCCCAGAACGTCGATCGGATTGCTATGGCTCCAGTGTGGTGGCAAGAGCTGATTGAGTTGCTGCAAGGATTGCGGAGCGAGTTCGGCCAGTTGCCCCCCATTGGCGATCAGAGCATCAGCAGCCAAGACTCCCGGCCCACCCGCATTGGTGACAATCGCCAACCGTGGTCCCTTGGGGCGCGGCTGCTTGGCCAAGACTTCCGCCATGTAAAAAAGATCGGCAACGGCATTCACGCGTAACACGCCCGTGCGTCGGAACGCTGCATCCAGCACTTCATCTCGACCTGTCAGCGCACCCGTATGCGAAGCCGCCGCATGCGCGGCCGCTTCAGTACGTCCCGCCTTGATCACAATAATCGGCTTGGTCAACGACACTTCACGTGCTGCGGACAAGAAGGAGCGCGCGTCCCCGACCGATTCCATGTACATCACGATGCTGTGGGTTCGCGGATCACTCCCCAGGTAGTCGATGAGGTCGCCCCAATCCACGTCCAGCATCGAGCCGACCGAGACGAACGCGCTAAAGCCCACCATTTCGCGCTGTGCCCAGTCCAGAATCGCGGTACACAAGGCTCCGCTCTGACTGATGAAGCCCACATTCCCTGGGCGCGCGATATTGGGAGCAAAGGTCGCGTTCAAACCTGTGACCGGACTCATCACCCCGAGGCAGTTCGGACCGATCAAACGCATGCGGCTCCCCTTCATGCGTTCCAAGATCTGTCGCTCCAATTCCTGGCCTTGCTCCCCGTGCTCCTTGAATCCGGCGGAAATGACAATGACTCCGCCTACCTCGGCCTCCACGCATTCCCCAATGACGTCGGGCACGGTCGCAGCCGGCGTAACCACCATCGCCAGATCTACCGTTTCCGGTATTTCGGAAACCCGCCGATAGGCTTTGACTCCCAGAACGCTGGGCCGCTTGTCGCTTACCGGATAAACGGTTCCGCCAAACGGACTGCTCACCAGGCTCCACAACACAGCACGCCCGATGCTGCCCATGCGCTCCGTGGCCCCAATCACGGCGACGCTATGGGGAGCGAAAATCGCATCCAGCGGATGCCCCTCGCTGCGCAGTACATCGTGCGCCCGGTCGTGAGTCTGCTTGATTTTTCCCGGCTTGCTGACAGGTTTGGTAGTAGTACTCATGAAACCAAGAGTTTACTCTGACACGGATACTCGATGCTGTGACCCTGAACACAACAACTCACCCGCGGGCGTGGACCGCAGAATGACTGCTCACCGAGATGCAGCCTCCCCATGTAAGGGTAAACACCGAGTCTTGCCCCGTTGCCCAAAAACGAGACTCCCTAGTTAGGACCCACCGGGCACATTTTATGCGCACATTTTATGCTTGGGGCAAACCGGTACTCTGGTCTACAATGCTCGGCCATCCGGGACACTCATCTGCTAAAAGCATGCCAAGCGGCAGTGCGTCCTGAAGACGATTAAACATCCACTAAGGAGCGATAAGGACTATGAAGAAGTTTCTCACGTTGTTATTTGCAGTTGCCCTGGCCTTCTCATTGTCGTCAGTGACGTTCGCCCAAGGCGACGCTGCCAAGACCGACGACACCAAGAAGGAAGCTAAAGCCGAAAAGAAGGCTGCCAAGAAGAAGGCTAAGAAGGAAAAGAAAGAGGAGAAGAAGGAAGAGAAGAAAAAAGACGACATGGCAAAATAAGCCTTCTCGCTTCTCTCGGTTCGACTCCCAAACCCCGGCTTCGAGGCCGGGGTTTTGTATTGCAAATGACAAGATTATTTCTGCCCCCGCCGCGCAAAACCGTAGTAAAATCCGCGTCACGAGAGCTGCCTGTTTAGGCAGCGTGGGGTGATCACCGGACTCGGGCTGTATTCCCCGCCTCGGTTGTCTGGCGACCTCGCGAATCCAGAAACTTAGATGAGGTTTATCGTGGAGCAAAGGCCAATTGGGAATCCCGCCGCGGGCGCATCGAATGCAAGCTCACCAGCAGGCGTACCGCGAGAAAGCCGCAATCTCTGGATCCTAACTATTTATGGGATCTCGGGGCTGGCATTGTTCGGCATTCTCGCTTATTACTTCTCCTCCTACATCGTTCACTGAGACTCGGTCGAGGGGTACCGCCGTCTAGCTGAGGTCAGTTGGGTGCGAATTCTCGCTTGGCGCGCGCCTGGAGCGCTGCAGCACCCGTCCAGCACTACGCTGGCATCGTGCTACAATGAGCCGCTTTTGACGTTTCCCCGTTCGAGGCAATGCCCGGCAGTTTCCCGATTTATCATTAATTGTGACCCAAGACCCCATGCCGAAGACCGTCGCCATCACCTATGCTGATGCCGGTGTCGACATCGATCGCGCGAACCGCACTAAACAGCGCATTAAGTACTTGGCCCACAAAACGTTCACCAAGAGCGTCCTGAGCGAGATTGGCGGCTTTGGAGGTATGTTTTCGATTCCGCTGAAGTACCAGGATCCCGTCCTGGTTTCCAGTGTCGACGGCGTGGGCACGAAGCTTAAGGTGGCGTTTGAAATGAACGTTCACCACACCGTGGGCGGAGACCTGGTCAACCACTGCGTCAACGACATTGTCGTGCAAGGCGCCGCCCCGATGTTTTTCATGGACTACCTGGCCACGGGCAAGCTGGAACCGGAAATCGCCGAAAAGGTGGTCGAAGGCATTGCGGAAGCCTGCAAGCACAATGGTTGCGCTCTGATAGGCGGCGAGACCGCGGAGATGCCCGGCTTCTATCCCGAAGGCGAGTACGACCTTGCCGGCTTCATCGTGGGTGTGGTGGAGCGCGAGCGCATTATTAACGGCAAGAACGTTCAGATTGGCGACATCGTGCTCGGGTTGCCGTCTAACGGCCTGCACACGAACGGCTACTCGCTGGCTCGCAAGCTCCTTTTTGAGGTCGCCCACTATACGGCCGATACTTACGTAAATGAGCTCAAGGGCAAAGTGGGGAACGAACTCATGCGCCCGCACAGGAGCTATTGGCCAGTCCTGCGAAAACTGATTGATGGTGATTGCGTGACGGCCATGGCGCATATTACAGGCGGCGGTATCACCGAAAACCTGCCGCGAGTCCTGCCGCGCGGCATGACGGCGGCCATTGAGTTCGGTTCCTGGCCGGTGCTCCCCATCTTCGAGCACATGCAGAAAATAGGAAGTGTACCTCAAGACGAGATGCTGCGGACTTTCAACATGGGGATGGGAATGTTGCTGGTGGTTCCCGCGAAAAAGTTCAAGAAAGCCCAGACCGTTCTGGAGCGGGCGGGAGAGAAGGCCTACACGGTCGGCCGTGTGGTCAAGGGCGATCGCAAGGTCATCTACTCGTAGGGCGACTGCAGAGTTGAGATTGCAGATTTCAGATTAAAAAATCCAAACATCTGAAATCTCAAATCTGCAATCTGAAATCTCCTGAGATTGCCTGCTCATGAAAAATCTTGGCATCCTCCTCTCCGGGCGCGGCTCCAATTTCGCGGCCATCGCCGACAGTGTCATCGGCGGCCGCATTCCGAATGCTCGCATCGCGATAGTGATTTCCAACAAAGCCGATGCGCCCGGCATTGAAATCGCCAGTCGCCGCGGACTGACGGCACTGGTCATTCCCTCGAAAGGCAAACCACGGGAAGAACACGACCGCGAGATAGAGACCGCTCTCAAAAAACATAAGGTTGACCTGGTCTGCCTCACCGGATATATGCGTCTTCTCTCCCCGTGGTTTGTGCAGCAGTTCCCGCAGCGCATTCTCAACATTCATCCGTCCCTTCTGCCCGCCTTTCCAGGCCTTGAGGCCCAGCAACAAGCCTTTGCCTATGGCGTAAAAGTGTCCGGCTGTACTGTGCATTTCGTTGACGAGGAACTCGATCACGGAGCCATCATCGTGCAAAGAGCGATTCCCGTTCTCGACGCCGACGACGAACGCACCCTGGCCGCTCGCATCCTCGAGCAGGAGCACATCGCGTACTCTGAGGCTATCAAGATCGTGCTGGAAGGAAAGTTCGAAATCGTCGGAAGAAGGCTGGTGAGGAAGATCACAGCGGAATGATCGCGAAGGCGATATTTTCGGATTGACGAGTTTACGAATTGTGGAATTGGAAGAGTACGGAGTAGCCATGCAACCGGCCGATGAGCTCAAAGGTCGGACAAAAAAGTTTGGCCTTCGCGTGATCAAACTCTTTCAGGCACTGCCCCGGACGGAGGAAGCCCGCATTCTTGGCCAGCAACTACTGCTCCGGGACGTCGGTAGCCGCGAACTATCGCGCGGTTTGCCGATCACGTTCAGGAGCCGAATTCGTAGCCCGAATTGGGGTAGTCGTAGAAGAAATTGATGAGACAGTCCTCTGGCTCGAACTTCTGATTGAATCCGGCGTCCTTCCGCTAGCCCGCTTAGTGCCGCTGCAGCAGGAAGCGAATGAACTGTTCGCCATCTTCGTAGCCTCCCGGCTGACGGCCAAAGGCATACGCCGCAATCCGTCAATTCGTAAATCCGTCAATTCGTAAATATAATCAATGGCCAATGCCCGACTTCAAAGCGGTCGACGAACAACTCGCCTATCTGCAAAAAGGTTCCGCGGAGATCATTCGCGAGTCCGACCTTCGCGCCAAGCTGGAGAAGTCCCTCGCCTCCAGCAAACCGTTACGGGTGAAGGCGGGTTTCGATCCCACCGCTCCTGACCTGCACCTTGGCCACACCGTTCTGTTGCGCAAGCTGAAACATTTCCAGGACATGGGTCACACGGTGATCTTCGTCATCGGCGACTTCACGGGCATGATCGGCGACCCAACAGGGCGATCCGTCACACGCCCCCCGCTCAGCACAGAGGAGATCCGGCGCAATGCCCAGACCTACATGACCCAGGTGTACAAGATCCTCGATCTCCACAAAACCGAGGTGCGCTTCAACAGCGAGTGGCTGGGCAAGATGAAATCGGAGGACTGGGTTCGCCTGGCGGCCAAGTACACGGTCTCGCAGATGCTGGAGCGCGACGACTTCCATAAGCGTTTCCAGGAAGAAAAGCCGATCGCCATGCACGAGTTGCTCTATCCCTTGGCGCAGGCGTACGACTCGGTCATGTTGAAGGCCGACGTTGAGCTGGGCGGCACGGACCAGAAGTTCAATCTCCTGGTGGGGAGGGAAATCCAGCGCCATTTCGGCCAGGAATCGCAGGTTGTGCTGACCACACCCATCCTCGAAGGCCTGGATGGCGTGCAGAAGATGTCGAAGTCGCTGGGCAACGCCGTCGGCATCCAGGAACGGCCGCTGGACATGTATGGCAAGCTCATGTCCATTTCCGACGCGATGATGTGGCGTTACTACGAGTTGCTGACCGATCTCTCTGTGCCCGAGATCGAGAAGATGAAGCGCGACTTGCATCCGATGGAAGCCAAGAAAAATCTGGCCCGCCGCATCGTCGCCGACTTTCACTCCCCGGATGCCGCGACTCAAGCCGCCGAAGACTGGGCCAAGCAGTTCCAGAAGGATGAAGTTCCGGAGAATATCGAGCAGGTAACGATCGCCTATGCTGACGTGGCCGCCAGTTCCGAGAACGGGCATGCGGTCAAGCTTGACAAGTTGCTGGCACGCTGTGGCCTAGCGGATTCTGTGAGCGACGGTTCTCGTAAGATCAAACAAAAGTCCGTACGCATTAACGGTGAAGTGAAAACCGATTTGATTCTCCCGGTAAAGCTGCCCGCGGAAATGACCATCAGAGTAGGCCGGGCGTTGCGCAGAGTTTCTTTAGCCTAGTCTCTTTCTCTGCGCTCCCGGCGGCGAAAAAGTTCTTCCCCGTATTTCCCGCTATAAGTTTTCTGCTACGCTCATGGCGCCAAATGCGCGCCGCCGCCATTCTCGGCCTGGGCTCCTCCACGCGTGATCTCATCCCCTTCCAGCACGATCCGAAGATCAGCTGGTCGATGGGCGTTCCAGCGGATTCCAGCCAAGCCGATGTAGCGCTGATTTTTGGCGGCGACGGCACGGTCCACCGCCATCTCGGGCAGTTGGTGAAGTTGGGATTACCCGTGCTGGTTGTGCCTTGCGGTAGCGGCAACGATTTTGCCCGGGCGCTCGGCCTGCGGCGCGTCCGGGACTCTGTCTCCGCCTGGCGCAAGTTCTGCCAAGAAGGAAAGAACACTCGCACCATTGACCTCGGCCGAATCACCGCGCTGTCTACCGCAGATACGCGCCAGTCGCTACCCGGCCCCCGGTACTTCTGCTGTGTCGGAGGCGTGGGTCTCGATGCGGAAGCGGCTCGTCGAGCCCATGCGATGCCCGCGTGGCTGCGCGCTCGCGGAGGCTACGCCATCGGCCTGATGGGTGCATTAGTGAAATTTCGCGCCATTACTATGACCCTCTACGTGCCCGACGCGGAATCCCGGCTCCCCAATGGCACGCGCTCAGCGATGCTCCTCGCTTTTGCTAACACACCCGTTTACGGCGGAGGCATGAAAATCGCCCCTCGCGCTCAACTGGACGACGGCAAGCTCGACTTTTGCCTGGTCAACCAGGTCGGCAAGTTGCGCCTCTCCTATCTGTTCCCCACTGTCTATTTCGGACGTCACTTGCGGATCCCCGAGGTGGAGTATTTCCAATCCGACCGCCTCCGACTGGAAACGGGAGCCCCGCTCCCTGTCTACGCCGATGGCGAATACGTCTGCCACTCTCCCGTGGAAGTCAGTGTCGCTGCAAAGATCTTGCAAGTGATTGTTCAGCCGTCACAGACAAGTTTCTAGTTTCTGGTTTCTAGTTTCCGGTTGAACGCACCCTAGGGAAATTAACTTTTGGCAGCAGGCGTATACAAATGGTGCATTCCTACAGGGACCTAATCGTGTGGCAGAAAGCAATCGATATGGTGACGAACATCTATCGTGCAACGCAGTCATTCCCAGGCACGAAATCTATGGCCCTGTAAGTCAGATCTGGCGCTCGGCGGTATCAGTTCCCAGCACCATGGCCGAAGGTCAGGTCGTTGCTGGAGATGGAAACCCAACTTCTAATCGCAAGAAACCTCGCCTAAATGTCTGAGCCGGCCATGAGTGCCTTAATGGAAAGATCAGGGGAGGTAAGCCGTCTTCTGCATCGCCTCGTCCAGGCGATGGCGCCCCAGGAACCGGAGCTAGCCACCAGAATCTAGAAACCTTAAACCAGAAACCAGAAACGGCCTTAGTGCTACACTAACCCCCTTGTAAGGCAGAGCTATGGCAGACGGCAAAGGTTCGCGCACCCTGCTTTGGGTCCTCATTGGAGGAGGCGCTTTCTTCCTCTTCGTTCTGGCGGTTTTCGCGCTGGTCTACATTACCCTGCGCAGCGGAGAGCAAACTTCCTTTGCCAGCAGCTTCGGCGACAAGATCGCAGTTGTCGACCTCGAGGGCGTCATCCTGAACCCGAAAACCGTAGTCGACCAACTCAAGAAATATGGTGACGACGACTCCATCAAAGCCATCATCCTGCATGTCAACTCGCCTGGGGGAGGCGTAGCCGCCTCCGAAGAGATTTACCGTGAGGTCAAGCGTGTCCGCGACGAAAAGAAGAAGCGCATCGTAGCCTCCATCGAAACCGTGGGGGCGAGCGGCGCGTACTACGTATCCTCTGCTACCAACAAGATTTACGCCGACCAGGGAAGCATAGTCGGCTCGATCGGAGTCATTTCCGAGTGGGTGAATTACGGCGACCTCCTGCATTGGGCCAAGATGAAGGAGGTCATCCTGAAAACCGGCGAATTCAAGGACACAGGCAATCCCACTCGCGACCTGACTCCTGCTGAGAAAGAGTATTTACAGGCGCTGATCAACAATTTGTATGGCCAGTTTATCCAGGCCGTTGCGGACGGCCGCAAACTGAAGGTAGACGAAGTACGCGCCATTGCCGATGGCAAAGTCTGGACCGGCGCGCAGGCGCTGCCTATGCAGCTGATCGACCAGGTCGCCGATTTCCAGGGAGCCGTGGAAGACACTGCCAAAGCCGTAGGAATTAAAGGAGAACCAACCCTGGTCCGGCCTGAAAAGGATCGCAAGACCGTTCTTGACCTGCTGTTTGGAGACGTCTCACAATACGTGCCCACGCGAGAGAAATTGATGGAGCAGCACGTTGGCTTTTATTACCTGTGGAAATGAGCCTGGGAGTAGGTCTTCCAGGCTTTGGAGGGGTCCGCCCCAATTATCCCGCTCCAAGAATCAGGGACAGACACAAGTCCCGGGTATCTAAAACGCCCTTGCGCGAAGTACCTGAAATTTGAGACCTTTATCCGGACCCTTTTCCGACCTGAGGGCCTAGACACTGACGGAGCGAGAGAGACGTTATGACCAAAGCCGATCTGATCGACGAAGTCTCCCGGCTAGCTGAACTAACCCGCAAAGACAGCGAAGTGATCGTCGAGACCATCTTTGACAGTATCGTGCGTTCCCTCCGGGTGGGCGACAAGATTGAGATCCGCGGTTTTGGCAGCTTCCGTACCCGCCAGCGCAAGCCCCGCGTCGGCCGTAACCCGAAAACCGGAGACCGCGTCGAGGTTCCCGCCAAGAAAATCCCGTTCTTCAAGCCCAGCAAGGAGTTAAAGGACTTGGTGAATGGCGCCCAGGGCGAGGCCGCGGGAGCGCCAGCGGCACCTCCACCGGCCCCGGCGCAGTAATCAGAGTGGCTGGCGGTAAGTGGGCAGCACGCGGACTGGCCATAGACCACCATCCCCTTACCGGGCCCCAACCAGATAAAGATCTGCCACCTTCAATGCCAAAAGCGTAGGGTCCAAGTCGCTCCGGTTGCATAAAACTATGACTGTGAGCCTGTCATACACGAATCGCTGGATGGCAGTGCGGAATCCCATGGTCTCTCCGTAATGCCACATCCGTTTGTGCCCGCGGTAGGGGTTCAGAAACCAGCCAAAGCCGTATTCTGCAGGAGTGCCCTCTGGCTCAGTGACTTGACCTTGAGGGACTTTCACCGTCGTCAAGGCGGGCTCCATCTCGGCCGCGCTGAGCAGGGTATGATTCTGCAACGCAGCGTCCCACTTGGCCAAATCCTCAACCGATGAATAGACCCCTCCATCTCCCAGCGTCGCCGAGGTAGGACTCTGGTCGGTCTCATGCCAGCCATCCGATTCCTTGCTGTGACCATAGGCCCGGTTCGGAACTTCATTCTTTCCTTTCTCATAGGCGATGCTGCCGCTCATCTTGAGCGGCCCGAAGATGCGATCATGCAAGAACTGGCCGAACCGCTTGCCCGACACCTTCTCAACGACTATTCCCAACACCACATACCCGGAGTTGCTGTAGGCCCATCTCTTGCCGGGCGGGGAGTTCGTTGTCTTCTCCCGCTTCAACAATTCAAGCACCTCGGCATCCTGGATTTGGCGAAGCTCCTGACGCCCTGCCTCGTAGTCCTTGTCCTTTGGCATGAGGTCCTCGTAATCCTTCAACCCGGAAGTGTGGTTCAAGATCTGCCGGATCGTGATCTCCCTGCCGTACTCGGGAAAATCAGGAAAGACGTCGGTCAGACGAGTTTCATACTGCAGCTTCCCATCGTGCACGAGCAGCATGATCGCCATTGCGGTGAACTGTTTGGTGACCGAAGCCAGGCGAAAATCCGTGCGCCCACTAATCGGGCGACGGGTTCGCAGGTCGGTTACACCATAGCCACGCTCGAAGACTATGTGTCCATTTTGCATAACCAGCACAGCCGCACCCGGAAGATCGCGAGACTTCAGGGATTCAAAAATGGCGTCCACTTGCTTGGTTCGGTCCGACTCGGCCAAGCCGAGCCGAACCGAAACCAGGCAGCAAAGCAGCAATACAATTCTCCCGCTTCTGGGCAACGCAAGCTCCTGACTCTCTAGCTCCGAATTCCTGCTACTCCCAGCAACCGGCCAGTGTTCCCCTGCTCAGCGCGATAGGAAAACAACCAGTCCTGGCGGCACGATGTGCATAATTCCGAGGCGGTAATATTTGTGGCTGGCACTCCGACTGACCGAAGTTGCCTTCGATTGGCCTCGACCAGATCCAGAAATAACTCCCGCGGCAGCTCCGAATGCCCCGGCGGACGAGCGCTCAGAAACAGCAGAGGATACTTTTCTCGAATGGGGTCGGACTCCTTGATTTCATGAAACAAATCAGCCGCATAGGCAAACTGCGACTCAAATTTGCTGCGGACCTCGTCGCCGACCTCGTAGCAGCACTTGTGAATCCCCGGGCCAATCGCCGCCCGCATATCCTTCGGTTGGCTGCCAAACGAGCGCCGCATTTCGCCAACCCCTTTTTCTACGATCCGCTTGATTGTCCCGCGCCAGCCGGCGTGAAAAACTCCCACCGCGCGCCGTTTTGTATCGATCAGGAGGACCGGCAAACAATCGGCGGTTTCGATCGCCAGCAGCACTCCGGGAGTATTCGTAACCAATCCATCGCCCACCATTGGGTGTTCCGGCACGCCCCTCACGCGGTGGATCAAGTCCGAATGGACCTGGCGCACTGTGATAAGGGGCCACAACTTTTCTCGATTGCCTGCGCCCACGCTTTTGAGGAAGGCGTCCCGGTTGCGCTCGACGTCAGCCCGCGAGTCCGCTTTCGTGAATCCCAGGTTCAAAGCATTTCCGCCGTACAACTTCGAGAACCCGCCCACGCGGGTGCTGAACCCGTGCACGAGCCAGGGAATCCCCTCTAGAGACCTGGCTCGCAGGATATTTTGTTTTCCCGGTGCGCCCAGTTTGATCGGCACGCCACCATCTTAACGGAGTCGTGCGTTTGCTGGGACCGACTTCGGTTCGCTATAGTTGAGGCTCATGTACGACAACTTCTACGCCGTCGACCGCTGGACCAAGAAGCAAGTGCACTGTATCTACCAGGCGCTGATTGTGGCAATTGCGACGCGCCATGCCGACGCCGTGGATATCAAGTTTCTCGTAGATGGCAAGCCCGTGTGGATCGCTTTGCCGCATCCCGCCTGGGTGGAATACCGGGAGCGCACCGGCAAGGTGATTACCGATCCGCTGGCTGTTGAAATTGCCGGACATTATTTGAAGGCCGCGTTGCACTCGGGCGAAGGCGTGGGCCGGGAAATGTACTCGCTCACCGTGGATGAAACTCTCCAGCAGCTCAACGCCGTTGTCGCCGAGTTGGAAAGAGCCCCGGCTATCCAGTCCCCAACCGTATCGTCCTGAGCGAGCCCGCGGTTCTGGTCGATTGTCGGGTCTCTGAAAAGGGGGCAAGCCCGTCTCTGCCGCGATCTGTATCGCTATCGCTCTCAATGTTTTAGTCCGGGCAAACCCTTTGTCTGCGAACATCTTCCAAGTACAGCGGCCACTGCGATTTGTGACGTGAAACACTTTCGTTCTTTGTTCATGCGAAGAGAATCGACTATTGGCTTCGAGTGCTCAGCCCTTCTTCAATTCTGGAAACCGGCCGGCACTTGGAGATATCTAGTAAATAAGGGACAATACTGGCTTTCTTCTTACAGCTAAGCCGAGTGTAGCTAACGGCACTCACCGACCCAAGCCGGCTGGTGCCAGGAGACACGGATCATGTCGAGTCTTGCCCTGGAAGTGGAATCGAGCGGCAGACCGAAACATAAGCAGTTAACGCACTGGGTGGACGAAGTCGCGCAGATGTGTACGCCCGACCGCATCCACTGGTGTGACGGTTCTGCCGAGGAGTATCAGGCCGTGCAGCGCCTGATGATCCTCGCCGGCGTTGCCATCCCGCTCGACCCGGAGAACCGTCCCAACAGCATCCTGGTTCGTTCCAACCCTGACGACGTCGCTCGCGTCGAAAATCGCACTTTCATCTGCTCGCACTCCAGGGAAGACGCTGGCCCCACCAACAACTGGGAAGACCCGGCCAAGATGAAGGAAAAGCTGACGGAACTGTTCACCGGCTCCATGGTGGGACGCACGATGTACGTGATTCCTTACAGTATGGGCCCGATTGGCTCGCCGATTGCCAAGATTGGAGTGGAGATCACCGACTCACCGTACGTCGTTGCCAACATGCATATCATGGCGCGAGTCGGCACCCACGTCCTCGATGTTCTCGGAGCAGACAGCGAATTCGTGCGCGGCTTGCACTCGGTTGGCGCACCGCTGGCGCCCAACCAGCAGGATTCCACCTGGCCTTGCAACCAGGACCAGAAGTACATCTGCCACTTCCCCGAAACTCGCGAAATCATGTCCTACGGTTCCGGCTATGGCGGGAACGCGTTGCTCGGCAAGAAGTGCCATGCGCTCCGTATCGCCTCGGTGCAAGCACGGGATGAAGGCTGGATGGCTGAGCACATGCTGATCCTGAGAATCACGAACCCAGAGGGTGAAGCCAAGTACATGACCGGCGCCTTCCCTTCCGCGTGCGGCAAAACCAATCTCGCCATGCTGATCCCCACCCTGCCCGGATGGAAGGTGGAAACCATCGGCGACGACATTGCCTGGATGAAATTCGGAGCCGATGGACGGTTGTACGCCATCAATCCCGAAGCTGGCTTCTTCGGAGTAGCGCCCGGCACGGGCATGAAGTCGAATCTGAATGCCATGCTCACGGTGAACAAGAATTCCATCTTCACCAACTGCGCCGTGACCCCTGATGGCGACGTGTGGTGGGAATCGATGACCGAGGAGAAACCGCCCGAGCTGGTGGATTGGCTCCGCCGACCTTGGACCCCAAACTCAGGCCGCAAAGCCGCCCACCCCAACGCCCGTTTTACGACTCCTGCCAGCCAATGTCCCGTGATAGCCCCCGAGTGGGAGGACCCCAAAGGCGTTCCGGTGGACGCGATCCTCTTTGGAGGCCGTCGCGCGGGAGTGGTTCCCCTGGTGATCGAGGCCTTCAACTGGCAGCATGGAACCTTCCTGGGCGCAACGGCCAGCAGTGAAACGACCGCCGCGACCACTGGAAAAGTCGGCCAACTCCGCCGCGATCCTATGGCCATGTTGCCTTTCTGCGGTTATCACATGGGCGACTACTTCGCACATTGGTTGAAGATCGGCAAGCATGCGCCAACCTCCAAGCTGCCCAAGATTTATTACGTCAACTGGTTCCGGCAGGACGAAAACGGGAAATTCCTGTGGCCCGGCTATGGCGACAACAGCCGCGTGCTGAAGTGGATCTTCGAGCGCTGCGCCGGAAACGCCCTGGCACAAGACACTCCCGTGGGCCGGGTTCCAGCGCGCGGCGAACTCGATTTGGACGGCATCCACATGCCTGCCGAAAACATGGAAAAACTGCTCCATGTGGACACGAAGGGCTGGCTGGCAGAAGTACCTCTGATCAAAGAGCACTTCGCCAAGTTCGGTAACCGGCTTCCGGAAGGTCTACATCAGGAATTGGCCGCGCTAGCGGACCGGCTGAAATCGGCCAAGCGATAGCCCAGGATATTTGCCTTCGCCTGCGCAAATCGAATCATGGGCAAAGAACAAAGCTTTCCTGCAGTCGTCCGAATCCCCGGGCCGGGTGGGGAAAGGGCCACACTAAGCTTTTCGGACAACCTGACCGTGTGGCGCGGACATTCTTGTCCGCGAAGCCGCTGCGGAGCTTCGCTCCGCCTGGAGGGACGGACGTCCGTCCCCACATGTGTGTTTCAACTTTGCCATCTGACGACTCATGCCACCGACTGCCAAACCCTCTTTCCTCGTATCAGGTGCCGGCTGACCACTGGCCGCTGACCACTAGCCACTGTGGTTTAATCTTTCCATGTTCTCCCGAAAAATCCGAGTCGAGTACGAGGAACATTCAAAGGTACATCCCTGCCCGCTGAAGTGGCTCGACAGTTTCAGCATGCGTAATTTCACCAACGCACCGGCCTTTGACGACACTATTCCTGTTGCAGATGGATTGATGGAAATCGGCACAAGAGTGCCGTTGCCGGAACTAAAGAGTTCTATGGAGGAGTGGTTTCGGCGAAAGAGCTATTTACCACGAAATGCGGCTCTGATCGTCCACGAAGTTTACCAGCAGTAGTTAAGTCGCGGAATGCAAGGAGCGGACTCCCGAAATCCCAGGTCTAGGAAAACCGCGCAGACCTGGGGCACGCGTCATTTCTGATAATGGAGTAGCGAGAACACATCGCACCCGGCCAGCTTCTCACGCCCTCTTAGGAAATCCAGTTCAACAACGAAGCCCAGGCCTGCAATATGTGCTCCCAGCGATTTGGCCAGCTGCACGGTGGCCGCGGCCGTGCCGCCCGTGGCCAACAGATCGTCGACGATAATGACGCGTTCTCCTTTATGAAGTGCGTCCTTATGGATCTCCAATACATTGCTGCCATATTCCAGGTCGTACTCGATTCTCTGAGTAGCCGCCGGGAGTTTGCCCGGCTTGCGCACAGGCACGAACCCCGCATTCAGACGGTAGGCGACGGCCGGCCCGAAGATGAAGCCGCGCGCTTCCATCCCGAGGACCAGATCGATATTTTTGGCCAGGTAGTGTTCGGAGAGCGCGTCGACCAGGGTCGCAAATCCCAGCTTGTCTTTGAGCAGAGTCGTGATGTCGTAGAAAAGGATGCCCTTCTTTGGGAAATCGGGAACTTCACGGATTAACTTCTTCAGCGGTTCGCAATCCACGGCCGCTTTAATTCCCATCTACCAGGCTCCTTCAATGCGGAATGTCTTCAAGCCAGACACAGGCCGGGCTTCGGCTTCTTCGACATTATCCACGCGCGCCGCTCGTGGCCCCTGTCGCAGACGAGAGCGCAATCCAGCCAGTTGCTCGCGTGTGCCCATGGCGAGGACTTCGACGCTGCCGTCAGCGTTATTGCGAACCCACCCGGCGATTCCCAGCATATGCGCCTCGCGCTCCACGAACCAGCGGAAGCCCACGCCCTGCACGCGTCCACGTACGACGAATCGACGAGCTTCTCCTGGCTTGTTTTCAGCAGTCACCATGCAAATGAATCGTGGGTCATTGAGCAATAAATCGCGATATGAACCCTAAGCGTTACGCTCTCGACAAGTACGCCCCTTCTGATGTATCGACCCGGATCTTTTCGCCTTCGTTGATGAAGGGCGGTACCTGCACCACCAACCCAGTTTCCGTCTTGGCCGGCTTGGTCACGCTGGAAGCCGTCGCACTCTTCAATCCCGGCTCGGTCTCGACCACGGTCAGTTCGACGGTCTGCGGCAACTCGATGCCGACCGCCTTACCATCGAAGAACTCCACTTTGATCTGCAGATTGGGGATCAGGTAATCCACGGCGTCACCTAGAACGTCTTTCTTGAGGTGCGTCTGCTCGAAGTTCTCGGTATTCATGAAGTAGTAGTCATCCCCATCGTTGTAGAGGTATTCCATCGAAACCTCGTCGACGTTGATTTTCTCGATGGCGTCGGCAGAGCGGAAGCGGTGCTCAAACATCGCCCCCGTGCGCAGGTTGCGCAGCTTGGCCTGGATGAAAGCGCGCAGGTTCCCCGGCGTGCGGTGTTCGACGCTGAAGACCGCATGCAGGTCATTGTTGTGTTTGATGATCATGCCGGGGCGAAGCTGGGTTGCAGGAATAGCCATTGCTGCGTACTTTCTCCTTGAAAAATTGCTCGGTAGGCCGGCGGACCGCTACTCGCGCCCGCCGCATACGGGGACCAAACTCATTATTTTACACATGCTTGGACGCAATGGGAACTGAGGCAACGGTCTAAGTAGCGAACGCAAGATTCCTGATCGGCATGGCACAGCTCCTCAGAATGACGACATGTGAGTATGATGAGAGGATGACTTGGTGACCTCTTGGCGCGAATAACACCATTAGGTGAACTTCTCTTCCCAAAACCGGAAGTCATATTACTTTCGACCGGACTAAAATTGAGCTAAACCCGGCCCAACAAATTAGCATCTTGTAGAAGTACAACGAGGTGGCCATATGCGCTTGGGAACTTACGAATCCTCCGACAAGAGTACTGCCGGAACTGCTATCACATTTCTATTGATCGGTTTGGGCGCCGGCGCCCTGGCCGCACTCCTGTTAGCTCCGCAGAGCGGCAAGCAATTGCGTCGCGATCTCCGCCGCAAATATGAAGGCGCCAGAGACGCGATGGAAGATTTCACCGACGAAGCGAAGGAGAAAGTGGGAGAGGCCATGGACCGTGGCGCCGACTGGGTGGAAACCGCGCGCGAAAAAGTGGAGCCACTCCGAGCCGCGATCCGAAACCGATAGTTGCCAAGGCTGGGTCATCAGCTTTTTTTGGCTGAAAACTGAGAGCTGATAGCCGGCGGCTTCTAGTACAGCCGGAAGGACACTTCCACGTTGATCTGTACGGCCACGGGCTGCCCATTTTTGCGGGCGGGCTCGAATTGCCAGGTGCGCACAGCTTCAATGGCCTTTTCATCCAGGCCCATCCCTACCGAACGTGCAACCTTGATATCGCGAGGACGCCCATCGCGGTCGACAATCATCCACAACACAACCGTCCCCTGATACTTTGCCTTCCGAGCCTCTTCGGAGTACTCAGGATCGGGCTGATAGATGGCGCGCGGGGCACTCACGCCTCCGCCGACTTTATAAATGCCGCCGCCGATTCCGCCACCATAACCGGGACCGACGCCCGGACCATGCCCGGAACCTACGCCACCGCCACTCCCGCTGCCAATTCCTCCACCTGAACCGGTTCCACTGGATGGTGGACCCATAATCTTCGACAGCGGATCACCCAGCACTCCCATGGGAGGCAATTGAATCTGTGGCGCCACAACCGTTGGCTCAACGGCGAGCTTGTGCGCTTCGTTCCGCACGATCACCGCCGGCGGCGTGATCTGCTCGCGGGATTGCCGCGGCAGAGAGCCTTTGGAAGCTTCCAGTTTGTCGCGTTCACCGCCGCCTCCGCCGCCTCCCGATTCTTTGGCTGACGGTTGCAGAACGTAAGGGCTGATGTCGGTCACTAACCCGACCACCTGCTGTTTGATTTCCTGCCGATGCTGTACGACCCAGTGTCCCGACCAAACTACCAGAGCAGTAACGAAAATGTTGAGTGCGAAAGAGAAAATAAAAGCGGAGGGGCGGGTGCGATAGGTTCCGTAACCTTCGCCGAACAGAGTGGGCAAAACCCTAGGTTGTGGAACCGAAGGTGATGAGGCCGCCGTCGTCATCCTCTGCGCCACCGACATGGCAACAATCCTATCTCCTTAAAGTATAGACGTATCCCGCCTGCCGAATTCTTTCAATTTTGCAGCAGAACGCGAACGAGCCCGCACTTTGGGGTATAACCCAGGTACCTCAGACAAGTCTGTGATCGGCAACAACCAGGGGAGAGTGACTGGCCAAGCCGGCTTATTGCGACTCGGAGAGAAACTCGTATTCGTCAATCACCGCGGCAACCGCCATTTTCCCGCCTGGCGAGGTGTCGTTCACGCGCACTACTTTTCCCTTGCAACGCACACGGATAGCTTCGGTCAGCGTAATTTCAGGGGGGAGAGTCAGGGTGAATTCAATGGGCGCGCCGCTAGTAATGGCACTATCAACGTAGAAACAGATGCCCCGCGCGCTTACGTCTCGGGTCTGCGCCGCCTTCTCCTGCACGCCATTCTCGCTGTAAGTAACCGCGACTGGAAGCCGCAGTGTAAAACGTCGAGTGGCGCGCTTTTCCGGATGCGGCTCGGCCATGTATTACCTCCCTACGGCTTTGTAAGCATGGCGTGCCCGGTTGAGAGTGTCAAGTAGGTACTTCGCCGATTTTGCCCAGCTTGAGGCTTCCATTGATTTGCGCATAGGCCGCATCAGCCTGAAAATTATGGGCCAAACCGATACCCATGCCTCCAGCTGGATTCGGATAGGCCGGCCAGGCTGTCGCCTACATTGCCAGGAAATTCTTAATCAGCCGTTTGCCTTCATCGGTCAGTACGCTCTCAGGATGAAATTGGACGCCCTCAACCGGGAACTGGCGGTGTCGCAAACCCATGATCACGGTAGTGCCGTCGCGCTCTTTGGTCCGGGCGCTGACCTGGAGTTCGGCAGGCAGGCCTTCCTCGGCTACGATCAGTGAGTGATAGCGGGTCGCAGTCATGGGTGAAGGCAAGCCGCGAAAGATGGTTTTGCCGTCGTGTTCAACCTGGCTGGTCTTGCCGTGCATCAAATTTTTTGCGCGCACCACCCGGCCGCCGAATGCCGCTCCCAGCGCCTGATGTCCCAGGCAAACTCCAAGCAGCGGAGTTTTGCCCGCCACCCGGCGGATCAACTCAATGCTGATGCCGGCTTCCTGAGGAGTACACGGTCCCGGCGAGATGACAATTCGCTCCGGCTGCATTGCCTCCACCTGATCCACCGTGACTTGATCATTGCGGCGGACTTCCACTTCGGCGCCTAGTTCACCCAGGTACTGGACCAGGTTGTAGGTGAAGGAATCGTAGTTGTCTAAGACGAAAATCATGGTGAGTAGTGGATAGTGATTAGTGGATAGTTTTTGGAGGGTGCTCGTCAAGCGACTTGAGCAAACCATTCAGGACTCTACCCACTTCCGTAATTTTGAGCAGCAGACCTTCCCAATCCTTATCGTCTGGATATTTCAGATTGTGTGCGATTAGAACTTGACTCTCGAGTGCAAATACCGAACCCCTGGCATGTATAAGAGTGCAAACTCACCAACAAACACCTCCCTGGCCGATACGTGACCACTATGCACTAACCACTATCCACTTCGTCTCCAACGTCGGCCAGGTCATTCGTCACACCCCCTGGCCATTTCTACCGCTCGTAACAGAGCTTGCGCTTTGTTCATGCACTCTTCAAATTCTTTCGCCGGCTCTGAGTCTGCGACGACCCCCGCTCCCGCCTGCACATATGCCTTTCTTCCCTTGAGCAGCATGGTTCGTATGGCAATACAGGAATCCAGGTTGCCGGCAAAATCGGCATACAAGACGGACCCGCCGTAAACCCCGCGCCGCATGGGCTCCAGTTCTTCGATGATCTGCATGGCGCGAACCTTTGGGGCGCCGGAAAGAGTACCCGCGGGAAAGCAAGCGGCAAAAGCATCGAGAGCGTCGAGTCCGTCGCGCAGCTTGCCTTCTAACGCGGAAACGATATGCATCACGTGGGAATAGCGCTCCACGTACATCAGATCCCGCACCTTCACTGACCCGTATTCGCTGACTCGCCCCAGGTCATTGCGGCCGAGGTCCACCAGCATCACGTGCTCGGCACGCTCCTTCTCATCCTGCAGCATGTTCTGTTCGAGTTGTTGATCCTCGACTTCGTCGCGGCCACGACGATGAGTCCCGGCAATGGGGCGGTATTCCAGCTTGCGTCCTGTCACCCGCACCAGCATCTCTGGCGATGATCCCAGAACGTGCGTGTCGTTGAAGCGCAGGAAATACATGTAGGGCGATGGGTTCACCTGGCGTAGCGCCCGATAAAGATTAAAAGGCTCCGCTCCGGGTGTGAAGTCCAACCGCTGCGACAGCACGACCTGAAAGATGTCTCCCGCCGCGATGTATTCTTTCGCCTGTTGCACACTCTTCAGAAATCGTTCGCGGCTGGTTCCAGCATGAACCTTCAATCTCTCGGCGCGGCGACCGGAACTCATCTGCCAATGGCCCGGCTTCAATCCTGCGGCCAGCTTCTTCTCCAACGCGGCGATATCACGCAGGGCGCGGTCATAGGCTCGTTTCGGGCTCTCCTCGGAGACATCGGCCGTGGCGACAATATGAATCTGCCGCCGCAGGTGATCGAAAGCCAGGATGCGATCGAAGAACATGAGCTCGCAATCGGGCAGCGAAAGATCATCGGCAGCGTGTTGCCCGATATTCTCCAGATGGCGAACTACATCGTAGGAAAAGTACCCAACTGCTCCTCCTGTGAAGGGGGGCAATCCTGGGACTACAGCCGACCGATGCTGCCGCAGCAGTTCCTTCAGGAGCGGGAATACGTTGCCGGCCCGGCGCTCTCGCCGCTTGCCCCGCTCTAATACAACCTCGCCGCCACGTGCGCGAACCTGCAGGTAAGGCCGGGCGCCGAGAAACGTGTAGCGCCCAATCTGCTCTCCTCGTTCCACCGACTCCAGCAGGAATGCGCTTGGCTCTCTGGCCGCCACCGCCAGAAAAGCAGACACGGGAGTCAGCAGGTCGGCGCTGACCGACTTCACCACCGGCACCAGCGTGAACTCCCGCGCCAGTCGCGCAAACTCCTTGTATTCAGGACGTACCATGATGGGTGTTCATTATATGGGAGCAGCAACCGGTGCGTGGGCGGGACGCCTACGGTACAGCCGGCGAGACGGCGGCGCTACAAAAGCCGAGCTGCGCTCGGCCGGGACGGGTCAGAGACCCGTCCCCACGGACTTGGCTGACCACTGGCCACTGCCTCACTAGTTAGCCCAGGCCAGTCCACCGTACCAGCATGCCAATTGACGTAATCCTGCCCGGCATTGGAAGATGGATGAACACGTCGGGACAAGGCGACAGCCATGCTGGTCAAATTCTGGGGCGTGCGCGGGTCCACCCCCACTCCACAGCCGGAGAATTTGCGCTACGGGGGCAACACTTCCTGCGTGGAGGTCCGCGTCAAGGACCAACTCTACATCTTTGACTGCGGCACCGGCTTCCGCATCCTTGGCCACCATCTCGCCCGACAATATGACAACCAGCCCATGCTGGCGCACATCTTCGTTTCCCATTTTCACTGGGACCACATCCAGGGCATTCCCTTCTTCGGCCCGCTGTACAACCACCGCGAGAACCGCTTCATTTTTCATTCCTCGAGTCGCACCCGCGACGTCCGGCAAGTTCTGGAAGAACAAATGTCCGCTCCCTATTTTCCCGTGGACATGAAGGAGATGAAGGCGACCCGCGACTTCCACGATATCCAGGAAGGCCTTGTCGCTCTCGACGAGGGTGTGGCGATCCAGGCGAGCTGGCTCAACCATCCCCAAGGATGCCTGGGGTTTCGCATGGAAACCAAGGATGGCATCCTGGTTTATGCGACGGACAACGAGCCCGGACACACCGAATTCGACAAAAAGGTCCGCAAGCTAGCCGAGGGCGCCGACATCCTGATCTATGACGCCCAGTATCTCCCCGAAGAATACGAAGCCAAAAGGCGGGGCTGGGGACACAGCCACTGGCGCGAAGCTGTCAACATCGTGATGGAAAGCGGAGCCAAGGAGCTGGTCTTGTACCATCATGATCCCGACCACACCGACGTCTGCGTCGATTCCATCGTCAAAGAAGCTCGCAACTATTATCCGCGTGTCCGCGCCGCTTCCGAAGGAATGGAGATGAAACTGTGAAACGTCGTCAGCGACTCCGTTCTGAGTTTCTCCAACCCCTCCAAGTCTGTTTATGCATTGGCCAAGGCATTACGCCTGCCGGCGCCGCGTATAAACGACACTGTTCTGGAGAAGCGTGGGATTACGCCGGAGACTGCTGTTCGTCTGGCCCGCTTTTTGGCACGAGCGCCGAATTCTGGATGAATCTCCAGACCTCCTGTGAATTGACTTTAGCTGGGAAGCGGGCAAGACGGGAAGTTCAGAAGATCAAACCGCTGGAAATGGCAGGAGACTAAACGTCTATGAGCCATCGGTAAGCGCAAAAAAACTCGTCAACATAAAAACTCGTTAACTTGCCTCCCTGCCGCTACCCTCTTATACTCAGGGGTTTGCCGCCGGGCATGGGGGTCAGACCCTCCTGTAACCCTGTCTGAAATCATCGGAGACCCTAAATGCGGACTGTCGCCTTGGAGCAGGAAGCCAACCCTTGGGAGTCACAAGCCGCGCGCTTTGACTTGGCAGCTAACAAGCTCAACCTCGACGAGGGTCTCTGGAAGGTCCTGCGCTATCCCACTCGCGAAATTATCCTCCACATCCCGGTAGCCATGGATGACGGCCGCCTGGAAGTCTTCACTGGTTTCCGGGTGCAGCATTCCATAGCCCGGGGTCCGGCCAAGGGCGGTGTCCGCTACTCCCCTGATGTCACACTCGATGAAGTGCGAGCCCTGGCCAGCTGGATGACTTGGAAATGCGCTGTCGTGAACATCCCTTTCGGCGGAGCCAAAGGCGGCATCATTTGCGATCCCCACAAGATGTCGATGGGCGAACTGGAGCGCATGACTCGCCGTTACACCGCCGAGCTGGTCGAATTCATCGGTCCCGAAAAGGACGTTCCCGCGCCCGACATTAATACCAACGAGCAGATCATGGCCTGGATGATGGACACCTACTCCATGCACATGCGCCAGACCGTGACTGCCGTCGTAACAGGCAAGCCGATCAACATTGGCGGATCGCGGGGCCGGCGCGAAGCTACCGGCCGTGGCATCATGATTGTCTGCGACGAAGCCATCCATAAGCTGGGTCTGAATCGCGACACCACCCGCGTCGTCATTCAGGGCTTCGGCAATGTCGGTTCCAATGCTGCCCGCTTGATGGCAGAAGCCGGTTACAAAATCATCGGCATCGTCGAAGTGGGTGGCGGTTTGTACAACAAAAACGGCATCGACATCGAAGCGCTCTGGGAGTTCCGCCAGCGCAACGGCACCATCCATGGCTTCCCGGGAGCGGACAAGTACGATCCGGCGGAGTTGTTGCTGGCTGATTGCGAGATTCTGATCCCCGCCGCTACCGAAAACCAGATCACCAGCCGTAATGCTGACCGCGTGAAGTGTAAGATCCTGGCCGAAGGAGCCAACGGTCCTACCACTTCCGCCGCTGACGAGATCCTCGCTGAAAAGAAAGTCTTTATTATCCCCGACATCCTGGCCAACGCCGGGGGTGTAACCACCTCGTATTTCGAGTGGGTGCAGGACCGCCAGGGCTATTTCTGGAAAGAATCAGTCGTAAACGAGCAGTTGGAAAACATCATGAAAGCTGCTTTCGAGGACGTAGTTCACTATTCGGAAACGCACAATGTCAACAACCGTATCGCAGCGTACATGCTGGCGATCGACCGCGTAGCTTACACAATTCGCCAACGCGGCATCTATGCATAGGTAGCGCCGGCGTCTCGCTGGCCGGCCGCCCGAGCAGCCAAAAACTCCTATCCCAAGAAGTCGGAGTGGGGACCATGATCGCTCATGACACCGGGTCGGCCCGGGGAGTTTCACCCCGAGCCGCACACAGATCCGGACGTGAACCTCTCGGGATAAGGATGACACACACGAGCCGGCGGAAACCATCGCGCAATGGAGCGCCACGGCAGCTGGTTACCCTGGCTGCGACGTCGCAATACCGTCCGCCACGGCAACCCACCGCTTTGCGAAAAGCGCACGGCGCCGGGCCGTTCATGGGCACTCCGTAGTGACGGAAGTGACCCAGCATCGAGCGCAAGTACGCTCCCTGCTCCCGATTGGGCGGGCGCATGCGTCGTCGCAGTTCTTCTTTCAAAGCCCGCAGCTTAGCCTGCCACTTCTGGCGCGTCGTCTGTTGCAGTACCGTGAAGCGCCCGTTCTGAGCGGCCTGCCGTTCGCTCAAGCGTCTTCCTCTGGCGGCGGGCCGGCAAAAACAGCCAGTACTGCGGGGAAGAAGAAAGCCGCAAAGGGGCCTAATAGACATCAACACTGCCAGCAAAGACCAGCAGCAAACCTTGTCGGGAATCGGCGATGCCACCGCCCAGAAGATCATCGAGGGTCGTCCCTGCAAGCGCAAAAACGAGCTGGTCAGCAAGAAGGTCGTCCCCAAGTCCACCTGCGATAAGATCACGGACAAGATCATCGCCAAGCAAAGCAAGTAACCGATTTGGGTTGAAGATCAATGGGCGG
>DATEPX010000329.1:0-11304 GCA_035272945.1 Terriglobales bacterium | reverse complement strand
TGGAATGATCTTGACCGTGGTCCGCGTCCGATCAACGGGACATGGAGCCTGGGCGCCTATCAGTACGGCAGCAGCGTCGGCGCCTACCCTGAACCGTAGCTTGTTCGAAATTCAAGAGCCGAACGCCAGAGGCGCATTCCCTCACCCTACTCGGCGTCGCCGCTCGCCCGTACCGACACCGCGACGCCCACCCAGACCAAGCGCCCGCTCCCCGCGTGGATCTCGCTCACTCCCACTCGCCCGCCCTCGCGCGCTCGCCTCCGCGCCCACTTCTCGCCCTCGCCCTCGCACGCTCATTTCGCGCCGCACCCCGCACGAAGTCGGGCGTCGTGATCCGCACGCGCACTTCGCCCGCATCCTGCGCCGCGTTCTCGTTCTCGACCTGGCCACCAGAGATACCCTCCGCCCTGCTCTATTAACTCCGAAGTCTCCGAAGTGACAGGGTGGACCCGTTTTTCCGCGCAAGTAGCTACTAGCCCCGGGGCAGCGCCCAGGTGTGGCGCAAAGATGACCGCAATGCTGCGTGCTCTGAGATATCAGCAGCCCTTGTTTCGGAGCTGAGGGAAACGAACTTCTCTAAGTCGCACAATTCTTAGGCCCTTGTGCTTCCGTTTGTCGAGCCGATTCGCGTCCCGGCGGCAAGCGCTGCTTGGCAGCTCGACGATGACTGTTGGCATCAGAAAAAGGACACTTTCTGAGGCTGTATGGCTTCCCTTCCCCAAGTTACGCCCCAGAGCCGCGCGGACCAGCGAAACGCCGTTCTCGCAGGCTTTCTCGGATGGACCCTCGACGCGTTCGACTTCTTCATTCTGGTCATGGTGGTCCCCTCTGTTGCGCGTGATTTCCACACCTCTACTCCTGCCATTGCGCTGACTCTGACAGCAAGCTTGGCCACGCGACCTCTCGGCGCAATCATTTTCGGCGTTATGGCTGACCGCTATGGTCGGCGCTTGCCCCTGATGCTGGACGTGATCTTCTACTCCGTCATCGAGGTATTCTCCGGACTTGCACCCAGCTACAAGATCTTCTTACTCCTGCGGCTACTATACGGCATCGGCATGGGCGGCGAATGGGGCGTGGGTGCCTCGCTGACCATGGAATCGGTACCGCCCAGGCTCCGCGGCATTCTGTCCGGGCTTCTGCAAGAAGGCTATGCGTGCGGCTACCTGCTTGCGGCGGTTGCATATTTTACGGTGTATCCGCACTGGGGCTGGCGCACAATGTTTTTCATTGGTGGTCTGCCAGCACTCCTGTCGTTATTCATCCGGGCTAAGGTGAAGGAAACGGGGGCATGGCACGAAAACCGAACTGACTGGAAGACGTACGGCAGAGCGATTGCAGGGAATTGGCGGCGATTTCTCTATCTGGTGCTGCTGATGGCCTTCATGAACAGCATGTCCCATGGCACTCAGGACATGTTCCCGACCTTCCTCAAACGCGAACGGCACTACGATGTGCACACGGTCGCGATTATCACTATGATCTCCATGGTCGGTGCTCTTGCCGGTGGAATTCTCTTCGGGCACCTCTCAGACCGTTGGGGACGCCGCCGCTCGATGATTACAGCGGTGATTCTGGCGGGAACACTAATTCCGGTCTGGATCCTGGCGCCGAACATACCCACAATCATGATCGGGGCATTCTTGATGCAGTTCATGGTTCAGGGTGCCTGGGGAGTAATTCCGGCACATATCAACGAACTCTCGCCTCCCCAGCTACGCGGGTTCTTCCCCGGTTTTGCGTACCAGGCGGGTGTGCTCTGCGCTTCCAGCATCGGATACATCGAATCCGTTGTCGGCGAGCACCTCTCCTATTCGCAATCTATGGGTTTTGCCATGGTGGCGGTGATGGTGTGTCTGTGGTTGGTGATTCAGTTCGGACCCGAAGCAACAGGAACACTTTTCGTCACACCGGCACGTGAAACTGTGCTGTCCGCTGCCAAAGCCACAACCCCTCTTCGGCCTGCCAGAACAAAACGCTCCGCTTAGCCATGCCTCGGTCTCACGATCGGCGAGGAGGCCTGCTCCGAGAGGCTGTAGGAGAGCATCCTCGCAGCACTGGCGGCCGTTTGTCCGCAATCACGCCAAGGCCATCGTGGCCGCTGACTTTTCGGCAGCCATCACCGCTGGCTTCCGCGTGCTGTACGTGTTCGTGGTGATGGAAGTGGGAAGCCGCCGCATCCTACACTGCAATGTCACGGCCCAGCCGAGTGCAGCCTGGACCTTGCAGCGGTTTCGAGAAGCCATGGCGAGTGATCACGCTTACCGATTCCTGATTCACATGATCGGGATTCGATCTTTTCGGCAGCTACTGCGATCAGTATGCGGAGCGGGGATTGTTCCGGCGGCTCGGATCGCTTGCGGACCATCGCTCCCCGGGGAAACAAACTTTCTGTCGGTGGTCGCCACTCCCTTACGATTGTGAACCGTGCATATTTTTTTATGCATCTCCCCACCCAGCATCGGCTCCCCATGTTGGGTTGTGCCAAGCCTGAGCGCGAGCCAGGTGGGGTTCTCGGCCATCATCTTGAGGATTAGTTCGCGGATCTCTGCGGTCACAGGCCTCCTACCGCCCTGCTTCTGCACCCGGGAGAGCAACCGCCAATACATGTGGAAGCCGGCACGGTGCCAGCGCACCACGGTTTCGGGCGAAACTATAACCAGCACCGTCTTCCACGAAAACCAGAAACGAGGAAGAACCAGCCAGAACAGCTGGTTGGTACCGGTAAGCCTCGGGCGGTCGCTTGAACACTACGAACTGTTGACGGAGGGCGAGATTTTCAAGCAGCAAGCTCTGGCGCGAGCGAAACAGCCGAATAAGGGCGCCCATCCAAAGCTGCAAAAGGCTGAGCACGGCTCGAATTGTTAGCAGAATTCAAGCCTGAGGAAATGTCGCAAGTTGTTGAATTCCTGGCCGTACGGTATCTTGTCCAATCACAGAATGTAATTGCGCTCACTTGACGTTGGCCGACATCGCCTATCCGAGCGAAGCTTCCATCACGAGTTTGGCGACAGTACGAAGATCACGTCTCGGTAACGGTGAACAGGGCGGCAACTGACCTAGCAAGGCTCTCGAGCACGGCTTCGTTTGGCAGTGTGACGGTGAGTCGCGGGCGGCCCTGCTCGTCGCGTTCCAGACACTCGTCGAGACGAGCTTTGAACTCGCTTGCCTTTTGCTGTGCACCGTTCGTTGGCTGACGCTGCGGGATCATTTCGCTGAGGAATGCGAACGCGGCAGCGACGAGTTGGCCTCCAGCCACTGCGACACGCGAGCGCCGAGCGAGCCGCTCTGCCTCTTGCTGCTGGCGCTGCTTTTCCGTCTCGTCTACCGCGGCGTGTGCCCTCGCGCCGAGCAGCACCTCGAGGCGCTGCTTCAGCTCTTCGATGCCGGATGCGAGTGCGACCTCCCGCACATTCGATTCCATATCCAAGGCGGCGAGAGCCAGGTCATGTTTGGCCGAGAGCGTCGCCAGCAGCTTCTCCTCAATCGTCCCTTCGGTCACGAGCAAATAGACCTGCACCGGGTTCTTTTGCCCCATCCGGTGCGCCCGTGCGATGCGCTGCTCGAGAACGGCCGGATTCCACGGCAGATCGACATTGATGACGGTATTCGCCGCCTGGAGGTTGAGTCCCGTCGAGCCCGCGTTGGTGGTCAGGAACACGCGACAGGTCGGATCGCGCTGAAACTGGTGCACCAGCTGCTGCCGCTTCTTCTGCGGGACGGATCCGTCCAACCTTACGTAATCGAGTTTGAGTCGCTTGATCTGCCGCTCGATCAAAGTGAGCATCGTTGTCCATTCGGAGAAGAGCACAATCTTGCGATCGTCCTCCGCGGCCAGCTCTTCCAACAGCTCCTGCAGCCGCTCCAGCTTGCTCGAGAAGCCCGGAGCGTGCTTGTCCACGAGAAAGGTGCTGTCCGCATTCATCCGTGCGAGCAGCAAGGCTTTCTGCAGACGCAACAAGTCCATCTCCGAGATATACGATTTACGGACGATGGTGCTCACGATCTGCATCTGCGCGAGTTCGATGCCCGCCTGCTCATCCGTGGGCGCAATCCGCACAATTTCCGTCGTGCGCGGGGGCAAATCCTTCATCACCGCGCTGCGCGTCCGGCGCAGCAGTACCGGCTTGAGCCTTTCGCGCAGCAGATCGAGATCCTTGTAACCCAGGATCTTGCCGCTCTCGTCGGTGACGCGGTGACGGTTGAAAAATCGAAATGCAGGTCCGAGACGCCGGTCGTCGATGAACTCGACGACCGAGAAAAGATCGTCGAGCCGATTCTCCAGCGGCGTGCCGGAGAGCACGAGGGCGAACGGCGAACGCAGGCTCTTGATGGTCTGAGCCGTCTTCGCTTCCCAGTTCTTGATGCGTTGGCCCTCATCCAGAACAATCAGATCCCATCTCACGCGTTCGATCGCGATAATGTCACGCAATACCTGCTCGTAGTTGCAGATGGTGAAAAAGCAGTCGTTCTCGTACTGACCGCTCCGCCCCGCAGCGCTCCCCAACACGAGCTGGCAATCGCGCTCTGAGAAGCGGAGAACCTCGCTGCGCCATTGGGCTTTGACGGAGGCGGGGCAAACGACCAGGACTTTGCGGATGTCCGCTTCGCGCGCCAGCAGCTCCGCCATACCGATACCCTGAAGGGTCTTCCCGAGTCCCATGTCATCAGCCAGGATCGCGCGCCCTGCGGCTGCTGCGAAAGCGATGCCGTCCAGCTGATAGGGAAGGATCTCCACCTTCAGCAGCGCCGTGCGCAGTGAATGAGATTTCGGATTGCGCCGGATCTCGGCGACCTTTGCCGCGATGCGCTGCAGCCGCAGACGGGTCTGGATGTACTCCTCCGCATCGGGATAGACCGTCACGGCGACGTCGTGTGCTTCGAGTCGACGGATGCGTTTTAGCAGATCCGGGAGATCGGTGATCGGCCTATCCCGGATCGGGCGCACGATGCCGCTGGTCACGTCATCGAGGTGGGGCGGCAACAAGATACGCAATTCCAGCTCCTCCCCATATGACAGATGAACACTGATGTCCCGTCGCCGATATGGTCGATTGCGCTGCGACTCCGGGAATCGTCTGCGGACTTTTTCGAGCGCATGAAGGATATGCTTGCAGGTGCCGAGCGTGTTCTTACGGAAATCCGGGCACGAGCAGTACGACTGTCGCGGCTGCCACCCACGCAGAGCGACCCGGTACGACTTGCCAGAGGCCGCATTGGTCAATGTGTAGTCGGTCCAGATCTCCCGACTGTCGAGAGACGTGAGCTTCATTTTCTCGGTCCGGGCGCGTTCTGCCCGCTCCGCGAGCGCTTGTGCGACCAGCGCCTCCTCGCTCACGCTTTCAGCTGGCGCCCGCGCGGTTGGCGCTCCGGCCAGTCCCAGCGCGAGCTTCTCTTCCAGAATCAGAGAGAAGGCCGCCCCGGCGTGCTCACACGGCACCTCGCACGCGTCGCAGCGCCATTCGAGACGATGGCGGGCGGCCGGACTCAAAGTCAGCGTGACCGCCGCGCCGTCCAGAGTCAGCCGAAACATGTCCCGATCGAATTTGACCTGAGTGGTAAGGTCAATGTCGAATTTGCCGCCCGTGACGATGAGGCGGTCACCCTTGGGGCCGAGCAGCTTCGCCGCTCTGGTGAAAGTGAGTCGCGAAAGTGTGTCGAACAGCGTCAACTCGGTGCTCGGTTTCGTCAACATGAGGTACAGGGAGTCATAGAGTGATTATTCCATTGGAGGGGCGAAATCCACCTCACAGCCGACGGCTTGCACTTCCGAGATCCGGCTGGGATCCACTATCTTGGCTTCCGACTCACCCGCGAAAAACGTCGTGATCCGGATGTTGCTCAGAGCCGTTTTGACGACGACATGGTGGGGACCGAACTTCACTACTCCCATCACCCGTTCGAGCGAATACGACTGCTGGGCGGCGTGCCAAAGATCCCTGGCGAAGCCTGGCGATTGAATGTCTAATCCGGCCTGCGTGGCCAGCTCGTCGCCCACCCAAGTCCCGTCGCGCAGGCCTGCGGTCTCGCAGCGCTTGAGACGGTCATGAATCGTGTTGAAAGACAGCATCGAGTCCGACAGCATGTCTGTCTGGACGCGCAGGTACTTTCGCCATATTTCCCGGTTCGCGGGCGAGAGTTCTTCGGGCCGGAATCGCAAGCAGCGGAAACGAGTGGCCTGTCCGATGCCCCGATAAAGCGAGACCTCCGGGATGCTCGGCTGATCCTCCAGGGAGACCCACTGATAACTACCATGCTGAATGAGCAGGGAACCTGGTGTGTCGCGATAGTCGCGGACATGATGATAGGCCGCCATCGGCGTCCTCAACTCGTTGCCTGAAAAGAATCCGAACTGGCAGTATCTTTGCAGCGCCGGTCCATCGCCTCTACGGGCATTCGCCCAGAAGTTGAAAAGAAAGCGTGCGCTGTCCTTGAGGGGACTGCCGAAGTAGCGATGCTCGCGCAGATTGACCTGCGGATTGAAGATTCCCGGGAGGATCCAGGTGTACTGGAAGAAGTAGTCCCTCGCCGGCGGCCTGGTGGGACTGTAGGCCAGGGGTCCTTCTGCGGACAGCCACGGGACGAGGTATTCGGAATCGATGACGGTGGAGGTGGAAAAGCGAGACCGCGCAGCCATATCGAGCTTCATCCTGCGCCGAGCAGCACTTGAATGGCACCGCGCGTTTCTGGGCTCAGACTGGAAAATTCATCCTCCGTGAGCAACCCCTGCGAGCGAATCTGGGCCAGCATCGTTAGTGCATGAGAGCGCCGCGGATTGTCAAAGAGACGTGCCATCTCCCGATCACGTTGTTTGATAATCTTGAAGATTTGGAGGTAGCGCGCATGGTGACTCTCCGCTCCATCGCGCGAGACGCGGTCGATCTCGGCAAGGACACGCTCGCAGAAGCGTTCGAGCGCGAGCGGATGCACCCGCCGCAGCACTTTCCAATCAGGTTCCTTAATCTCCGGCATAGGGTTTCGGTGCACCGGGGCAGTAAGAGTGTAACCCGGGAAGCTGCGGCTTGTGGAGGTCCCCGCGACATCCGTGTTGAAACTCGTTGATAGTGTCCCCTCGCGGACTGTCATGAAAATTGAGTAGCCTATGCTGCTTTTTGCTGGGAAAGACTGCCGGAGAACTGCGCCGATCACATACTCCAGCCTCCGGGTTCAAGTTGTGGCCGTTGTCTGAGCATTGGCTACTGCGGCTGGCAACTCGCTTTCCGGCTTCCATGTCTCACCATCGGCCTCAGGCGCTTCGCCAATCCAGTGAAACGACTCCGCTGTGATCTCCCTGAAGCGCCAGCATGTGGGGGTGCCGCCCGGCAGGAACAGGGCTTTCACGTAAACAGAAGTTGAGATGAGCCGCGCGCAAATAGCGCCTGAGCTTGTTTTCGGGGTCGCTAATAGCCAATCGCCTTATTTTCGATTATGATGGATATCGAAAATAATAGGCTGGCGCATTTTCGCGACGCAAGAAGGTGAGATGGCCAAAACCGCAAACCTGCCTGGCAAAATGGTGCCACAAGGTGGGTATTCCGCCTTCATACCGGCACCCCTACCGCCAACACTCGATTGGACGCCGCGACTCATCCGAGTGCTTTCCGACGCAGACCGGCTTATTGGCAGACTGGCTGGCGAGGGCGGGAGACTCCCCAACCCTCATGTGCTGATTCGCCCCTTCGTGCGGCGCGAGGCTGTGTTGTCCAGCAAGATTGAAGGAACCCAGGCTACATTGGGTGAGCTCCTCGCGGCTGAAGCCGGAGCGGTGCTGGACCGCAGTCCAGAAGACCTGCGGGAAGTCGGCAACTATGTGGTCGCCCTTGAACACGGGATCACACGGCTCGGCAAGATTCCGATCTGTGTACGCTTGGTCCGGGAGCTGCATAAAAAACTCATGACCGGGGTTCGCGGTCAGCAAACAGCACCGGGGCAGTTCCGACAAACGCAGAACTGGATCGGAAAACCCGGAAGCACGATCCACACCGCGTCGTTTATCCCTCCGCCACCTGGCGAAGTCGAGCCGTGTCTTGCCGCGTGGGAGCGGTTTCTGCACGAATCTGACTTGCCGCCATTGGTGACGATTGGGCTCGGGCACTATCAATTCGAAGCCATCCACCCGTTTCGCGATGGCAACGGCCGAGTTGGGCGATTGCTGATAACGTTGTTTCTGATCGAGCGGAAGATCCTGCCGACTCCTCTGCTATATCTGTCGGCGTTCTTCGAGGCGTCCCGTCGAGATTATTACGACAGCCTGCGCGCAGTCGGCGAAAGAGCAGCCTGGCAGGAGTGGATCGAATATTTTCTGCTGGGTGTTGCGCGGATGTCTGAAGACGCTCTCAACCGCGCGACTCGAATCAATGACGTTGTTGTCCAGTGGCGTAAGAAGTTGGCCGGTGAACCGAACGCTCTGCGAATCATTGAGCTGCTATCGGCGAACCCGTTTATCACTGCTACAGGCGCTGCGCGCCAATTGAGCATCGCGTTTACGACGGTGCAACGGGCGATTCAGCGGCTTGAACAGAATCGGGTCATCAGGAAGACAACTGACGCCCGCCGCAACCGGGTCTACTGTGCACAAGCATTGCTAGATATTCTGGAAGAACCGGCTCAACTGAAACCGATCGCCTCGGTGTAGAACAACGATTGGTCTTTAGCTTTTCCGCGCATTGTAGGTTGCTGGACCTGAATGAAATGGTCGGCCCTAGCAGACGCAATATAAAAGGGCGCCCCTTTTGGAGTAAGGTTTGGGTGCTTACCACAAACCAGGCAGTCGAGAGCCATTTTTTGTTAACGGATTCGGTTGCACCCTCTAGTGTCCATCGAAGTCCTGAATCGTTTGGATATGTGACGCCACCAGTGGTATCGTGGCAAGGGTACTCGCCAGGCGTTGGTCAGCGGTGATCATCCTCGTATCAAGACGCACAGCCAGCGCGAGATACATCGCATCGTACACGCTACGACGCGTGGCAGTCGCCAGGATACAGGCGTCGTTCGCAAGCGCCCGGCAAGCGATCGTCTCCACCGCGATAGTTCCCAGATCTCTCACCAATCGCTGACCCTGTCCCGACGACAGTTCGCCGCGTCGGATCTTCTTCCAAACGACGTTAGCCGTCTCAGCGAAGAGCAGATCCGGCGCGAAATAGTCGTGGTCGAGTTCCAGCAATCGGCGGGCGGCATCGCTTTCAATTTCGGGAACAAACCATTTGATAACCACGCTCGCGTCAACGACAAATACACTCACCGCTTGTCCCGTTCCTCGCGGATCAGTTTTGTGCTATCCGACTGTGAGGACCCGCGCAGCCGTTTGAGCCATTCTCTAGAGAGGCGGCGAGTCTCCGCCAGGCTGCGGGTGCTGGCGCGCTGCAGGGTAGCGTGGATTTCCCCTTGCAGTGACCGGCCGTGTGCTCTGGCAGCACACTTTAAGCGAGACAAGACTCGTTCATCGAGATCGCGAATTAAGACGTTCGGCATTGACGACTCCTGCCTACGATGGTATCAAAGCGATACCACATAATCAATTCGCGCCCCCGCTCCTCTTATAGTAATCGCAGGAGGTCGCCCAAGAGCCTGAAGACGGTGCAACGATTCCTTGGTGCGACGCCAGGGGATCATCCAGCACGCTATCTTCTATTTAATTTGATTTCAGAGAGGAACCGAGCCAAAACACGGCGGTGCCTTCCAGCACCGATACGACGGAGGGAACTCCGCAAGGCGGTATCGCTTCCCCGGCTCTGGCCAATTACGCGCTAGACGGACTGGAACAACTTCTCCGGGAGCACTACCCGAAGAAGAAGGCGTTCCAGTCCCTGGGTGGTCGATACGCTTGTGTGAACTTCATCCGCTATGCGGACGACTTCGTGATCACCGGCAGGTCAAAAGAACTGCTGGAGGAGATCAAGCCTCTGCTCAAGGGCTATCTGCGCGAGCGCGGGCTGGAACTCTCCCCGGTGAAAACGGTCATCACGCACGTGACCACGGGCTTCGATTTTCCCGGACAGAATGTGCGCAGGTACCCTGACGGGAAACTGCTCATCAAGCCATCGAAGAAGAATGTGCAGTGCTTCTTGGATGACATCCGAAAAACCATACGCGCAGGGTTGGCGAAGACCGCCGCCGAACTGATCTTGGTCCTCAACCCCAAGATACGGGGTTGGGCCAACTATCATCGGCGCGTGGTGAGTAGCCGTACCTTCAGCAAAGTAGATCGCGCCATCTTCACCAGTCTTTGGCAATGGGCGCGCCGGAAACACCCGACCAAGAGGGCTCGCTGGATTCAACAGAAATACTGGGGCCGTCATCAAGGATGGAACTGGTCTTTCTTCGGCGTCTGGCAGACGGCGGACGGCAAGCCATCGGTAGTATGGCTGCAACACGCCCGCCGGACTCCGGTCCGGCGGCACATCAAGGTTCGGAGTGAGGCGAATCCTTATGATCCAGCTTGGCAGGAATACTTCGCACAACGAAGAGCCTTTCGCAGCGGTCGTGAGGTTTACTTCACCGATCCGGCGATGCTCGACGCCCTGCGCAACCCCAATCGTTACCGCGTCTCGCCCGGAGGCGTTCGAAAGGCTTGAGCTGTGTGAGTTGGAAACTCTCCCGCACAGTTCTTAGAGGACGGGCCAGGAGCAATCCTGTCCTGTCACTCGGTACTCTTTTGCTCAATGGCAACAACTTTGAACTAGCGGCTTCAGCAGATTAGGATTCAATGTTTGTAATTGCTGATAGAAGTCTGACAGACGAACCCGCTGACCGTCAGGCGAGGAGGCGAGTCGTACCAAAGATTTTTCCATCGCCGTCCGGGGCGATGACCGGGGCATCGTCGCCGCTTGACGAGAAATAGAGCCCAGCTTCAGCAAAGGCCTTGACCATCAGTTGCGACCTCAACCGGTGAGACTCGTTGTCCTTAGAGGATAAGGACATCTACACCATGCGACTTGAGCGCTCGGTCAAACGTGACCAGCTTTAGGCCCGCGACCGCGGCGAAGGCCAGTAGGTAAGCGTCCGCCCAGACTTTGGGCGATCGGCTAGAAAGCCGCGAGCGCGAGCGGAACTCCCTCTCAATATCATCGGGCTCGGGAAGGAACACAATGCGCGTATCTGCCCAAATCCGGTCCCACAAGCTCCAAGCTTCAGACATGGTCCTCGCGTCTTTTCCCATGACCTGGTCGGTCGTTAGGAGCCTCAGAACGGTTACCTGCGTGAAACGACAGAAAAAGAATTGTTCTTCGCCGGCCTGCTCAAACCAAAGCTGGGCTGTTTCCGAATGCACGTGCCGGCTCCATATAAGCGCCAGCCAGACGTTCG
>DATEPX010000328.1:0-2911 GCA_035272945.1 Terriglobales bacterium | reverse complement strand
ATATTGTGAAGCTTTGGCAACTGCGGCATATATATGCCGGGATTTACCACCGCGCGGGTCGAGCCTATTGGAGATATCTCGTCCACAGTTAGAGCGTCGGAATAGACTGTTAGCCAGTTTCGGATTCCGGGCACTCGATAGACGAAGTCAGCAGAGGAAATGCGTTTTGCTGGATTATTCCCGTTGGTCGTTGGGCTAGACTGAGTGTGAACAAAAAAAGTTCGGGAAAAATTGTGGAAGGTAAAGGGAAGTCCCGGCCCGGCAAACTGGGCCGTGAAGCCGAAACCAATCTCAAGGTTCGGCGTAGGCTTGAAGCTAGTCTTCGTTCCATCTAGAAAGGGTTGTGGTGTGATGTTACCCGGCCCAAGGAGTTGTTTTCCATCCAGCTCAAACTGGTGTCCCGCGAGCTGGCCTAGAAAATATTCGGAGCGTGCGGGTCCCAGGATTTTGGAAAGTAGAGGTATGCGATAGGGCGAAACACTTTGCAACTTCAGCATCAGAAAAGATTCTGCGTTATTGCTCATCAGTAGCGGGCCCGATTCGCCGGGACCCAGCCATTGACTCTGTTTCCCGACGGAGAGCTGGAATTTATGCAGGTTCACCGACACCGTGGCCTCAAGCAGGCGCGCTCGGTTTACTTCCGCCCGTCCGTTCGGGACCGGAGCCGTAAGATCTGCGTTTGCGATTGCCTGCAACACGGCGGGCGCATCCGAAGCCGCTGCCGGCGCATACTGATACTCACCGCGGACGTAAAACGCAAAAGGGCCGGCCTCAGCGTGCGCTGTAATTCCATCCGCAGAATTGAAGCCCTCTCCATAAGGTCTTCCATAGTCGTTGATGATGGTCTGCCCGAAGTGATATCCATCGCGCAGCGGAGTGCCGGAAATGTTCGTAGTGCGAACGTAGACCGAGTCTAGGCTCGCACCTAGATTCGCTGCCCCATCCAGACGGGCGGCTTCGTCGGAAAACTCCATCGATAGTTCGGTATAGATCTTTTGCGCCGGTGTGTCCTGCGGACTCTCCGCCAGTTGCTCGTTGACTTCTTCTAGAAGGCGCGCGCATTCCAGGCGTGTCCAGGGACGCTGGCCGAGGTAGCCACTCTGCACATACCCCATCGCAATCAGACGATCCAGTTGGGGATATACCCAACTGTCCAGAGGAACATAGGGTGAACCCATGTGTTCTGGGTTGCGAGGGCCCTGCGGCTCGCTCTCTACGAGTTCTCCCCACGGTTCACCGCCCAGTTCGGGGTCGTGATGAGCGCGATAGACCTGCCGTCCGATATACCAGCCAATAGCGCTTCCGATGAAGGCATCTGAAGCAAAATGTTGCTGGCTCGTGACCCGCGTAAGCGTCACCGCCGACGCCAATCCGTAAGCGAAGAATTTTGTCAGGGGACCGGGATACTCGTGAGCCAGCACGCTGGCCGCAGACCACGCGAGGGTTGCGTGCTCCGATGGGAAAGAACTCCCTCCGTGGAAAAATCTGCCCGAACCGTCTCCTACCAGCGGCCTCTCCCGCCCCGCGATTGCTCTCAGGGCGAAAGTAACGGCGGTGCTATTTACCGCCGCCTCGCCGCTCAGCAGCCCTGACTCGCGCAGCCGGTCATTGTTGGTCAGATGCCCCCACAAGAATGAAGCACCAGCAGCGCCCACCAATGAATAAGTTGCGAAATCGGACACATTCTTGCTGCGCCTTAATTGGTTAGGTTTGTCAGGAACCTGCTTCGAAAGCCAACTGTCACTCGCGATCAGGAGACCGGTAAAGGCGGCGAATGGAACGAACGTCTTAGCCCCTCGATTGCTAATTTCCTTTCCGCTCGTCCAGAATGCTTTCTGGTCGGAAGCCAAGTGCTTCACAAAGGGCCAGCCGAGCTTGTTGTTCGGATCGGTGCCCGGCATCAACCAGCCGCGATTTTCCTCCAGCGACATCGATGGTGCGGGCATTAAGTCAAAGCTGGGCGAAGGCTGGTCGCGCTCAGGTTTCGCGGGGGAAGTAGTTTGAGTTTGAGCAAGCATGGCTGTCAGACTGAGAAGCCACAGCGCCAAAATCCAGGTTGTCAGACGCAACATCGGGTCTCCGGCTGCGTCAGAAGTTCTTCGCTACCTGGATCGCTATACCTACGGCGTAGGCTAACTGCGCTGCTTGCAACGTATTCTTCCAACGCGTATTGGCACTGAAGCCTCTTTCCGGAACCACAACCATGTCTCCCGGCTGCATGGATGCGCTTTCCGCTCCGCCGCTGAACAGGCCGCCCTTGCCTCCAACGACCGAGCCGTCGGCGCGGATGACGAAGATAGCTTTCTTGTTTGCGTTGTTAGTCGGACCGCCTGTCTGGCGCAAATACCAGCCAGCGCTCTTGCCCGGTTTGTAAGTAACTGCGGTTGGGTTATAGACCGACCCGTTGACCATGACGCCGGTTGGCCGCTTCGGAATGTAAATGATGTCTTTCGCACGCACCTGGATGTCCGCAGGAGTATTGGCCCAATGCTTGATATCGGATGAGATGTGGATCACCAGACGCCCCGCCGGCGGCACATTCTGCAGTCTTTCCATCGTGGTTTGCCACTGCAGCAGTGCGGCCTCTTTGGCCAGCTTTTGATCTGGATCAGTTTCGGGAGTTAGCTTCAGACTATTTCCCTCGTCCTGAACCTGATGGATTAATTCGGAGCGGTTCTTCGATTCCATTTCCTTAACCTGCTCTCGCTGGAATAAGGAACCAAAAGGATAGGCATCTGACCGAAAGCCGCCAGCTCGGGCAATGATCGAGCTCAGACGTTCGCCTTCACGAATTCCGTAAGTCCCAGGATGAACAACCTCGCCCTTGACTTCGATCGTGGCTCCCACATCCTGCCAGCCAGCCAGTTCGCGAATGGTCAGCACGTCACCATCGCGCATGCGCATGTCGGTA
>DATEPX010000327.1:0-2778 GCA_035272945.1 Terriglobales bacterium | reverse complement strand
CACGAGAAGAACATGGAATTGTTGCACGCCGGCGTCTTCAACTCGTGGACCGAGAAGAGTCTCAGCAGGCTCACCGAACTGATGCCGGGCCGATACGCGAAACTCGAAACGAGCAGCGGCTTCGTCGCCGCGATCGACAGTCCGGTGGACGGATCGCCCGTGCCGCAGGTCTCCGACGACTCAACACCGGACAACGCGGTCACGCAGGGCGCGGCGGTCACGGATGAAATGCGCGCCGACTACGAGTCGGCAGTGCGTGTGCTGAACGACGAGCAGTACGAGCCCGCCATCGCCTTGCTGGTCAAGCTGACCGAACAGGCGACCGCATTGACGGCAGCGCACATCGATCTCGGCATTGCATACGCGCGCACCGGCGACCTGGACCACGCCGAGGCCAGCCTGAACAAGGCGCTGGAATTGGATCCAAAACAGCCCGCCGCCTACAACGAACTCGGTATGGTACAGCGGCGCAAGGGGCAGTTTGCGAAGGCGCGTACGAGTTATGAGGCGGCCCTGGCACAGTCCGCCGACTTCCAATATGCGCACAGGAACCTTGCGATTGTGTGCGACCTGTATCTCGGGGATTACACGTGCGCGATGGAGCACTACGAGGCGTACAGCCGGATCGTTCCGGACGACGCCGAGGTCGTCAAGTGGATTGCCGACCTTCGCAACCGCGGAAAAAAACCGGAGGAGCGATGAGGAAAACCAGCGTTCATTGGATTTTGCTTGCGGCCCTTGTCTTGGCGCCCGCGGCTGTTCTCGCGCAGCAAGCAGCGCAGCCGAAGACGGAAGCAGCACAGGGACAGACCGAAAAACCGCAGGTAAAGACGGAAGAGGCACAGAAGGAAGAGGCACAGAAACAGACTGAAGAAGCGCAGTCAAAAACGGAAGAAGACTCGAAGTTGACCTCCGTCCCCGGAGGAAAGGCGCTCGGCATGTCCATTCTGGGCAATCAGGAAGCGCCTAAAGCGCTGGTCATCGTTCCTTGGAAGAGCTCGGAACTCGGCAATGGCCCCAACGTCTCGACGTTGCTCGACGACTCGAGGCTACCCATAGACAAAGAGGTATTCATGCGAATGCTCAGTTACTACCAAATCAGGTCGGAAACGGTGCGCCCCAGCGGTGCGACGACCAACGGGAATTTTGCAGCGCCCCCCAATGCGGCGCAAAGGAGGAAACCATGAGTTTGACTGAACTGTTAGGACACGTCGGTTTATTCGGAGGCGCGGTGATGGTTTGCCTCGCCCTGCTTTCCGTTTTTTCGGTGGGGATGATTGTAGACAAGCACCGCCGCTTCCGCTCGGCCTCGCGCCAGTCGGAAAAGTTCAAGCCCGAGTTCAAGAAATTCCTTCACGGAGGAGATCTCCAGGATCTGATCCAGGCCGGGCGACTGCACCAGAATTCCCACGTGGCGCAGGTGGTCTCGGCTGGCATCATCGAGTACGACGGCGTGCGCCAGAGCGGACGCGATCCGGTCGCCTCGCTCGAGCTCGTCACGAGCGCACTCAGGGACTCCATGTCCGAGACGCTGATCGAGCTGAAGCGGGGTCTCGGGTTCCTGGCCACGATCGGCTCCACGGCCCCGTTCATTGGTCTTTTCGGCACGGTGGTCGGAATCATCAACGCTTTCCGAAGCATCGCGGCCACGGGGTCCGGCGGAATGTCTGTGGTTTCGGGCGGCATCGCTGAGGCCCTGGTCTCGACGGCCCTGGGTATCTTCGTCGCAATTCCGGCCGTCGTCGCCTTCAACCACTTCACGGGCAAGATTGAGACTTTCCAGGTCGAGATGAATCGGGCTTCGTCCCAGCTTGTGAACCGCTTGTTCAAAATACCGGAGCTCAAGGTGGTTGACGTCGAGATGGCGGAAGTCAAGGCGCCAATGGTCAAGAAGGGAGGGCCGGCCTATGCGGCTCGGTGAGGGGGCCAAGCTACAGGCGTCCATCAATATCACGCCGCTCGTCGACGTGGTGCTGGTGCTGCTGATCATCTTCATGGTGATGGCGCCGCAGATGCGGAAGGGACCGGACGTCAACCTGCCGAATACGACGAAACCGAACTCGCAGGGCGACGAGAGAGGCCGAATCCTGGTCTCCATCGACGAGGCTGGCGGGCTGTGGATCAACGATCAGCCCGTCGCAGCCGAGCATTTCGGCGAAGCCCTCCAAGCTGCGGTGGGCGCCGAGCCGGAACCCAGGGTCGTAATCCGAGGCGACGTAAAGCTCAGGTTCTTCCAGGTTCGGGAGGCCATGCTCGCGATCGAGCAGGCCGGCTTCCGCGGGGTGGGGCTGATCTCCAGGCGCGCCGGCGCAGAAGGAAAGTGACATCATGCAGTTCAACAGCAACGACTCCGGCTCCAGTCTGCAGTCCGAAATCAATATCACGCCGCTCGTCGACGTGGTGCTGGTGCTGCTGATCATATTTATGGTCGTCGTGCCACTCCTGCTGGAAGGCTACGACGTCGATATCCCTCGAGCCTCCGCCGATACGTCGGAGCAGCTCGCCGAATCGCAGTTGATCCTGAGCATCGGGTCCGCGGCGTGCCCCATCCTCGGGCCGCCGGCAGGGGAGGGGATCCCGAAGGACTGTCAGGTGACCCTGGCGGATCAAAAGATCCCTGCAGCCGAATTGCCCGCACGAGTGGCGGAGATCCTGGGCGGCCGGCCCGCGGGACAGCGCGCGCTGTTCCTGGCCGTCGACGACCGCCTGAATTACGAGGGGGTTGTACGCATCATTGATCTCGCGAAGTCGGGCGTTGAGGATTTGAAGATCGAATTT
>DATEPX010000326.1:0-4444 GCA_035272945.1 Terriglobales bacterium | reverse complement strand
CGGATCATAAAGCTCCGCGTTCTCGGTAAGGAAGCTTTCGCTATTTCCCCCTGCGACCAGCACCTTGCCGTTGGGCAGCAACGTCGCCGTGTGACTAGCACGTGAGATGTTGAGGCTGCCGGTGCTGCTCCAGCTTCCCGTCGCCGGATCATAAAGCAACGCACTGCTCAAGTAACTACCATTGTATCCTCCCGCCACCAGCACCTTCCCTGAGGGCAGCAACATCGCCGTGTGTTTCTCACGTCCGAAATTGAGCCCGCCAGTGGTGCTCCAGCGTCGCGTCGCCGGATCATAAAGCTCCGCGCTGGCCAAGTAACTACCGATGTATGCATCGTATCCTCCCGCCACCAGCACCTTGCCGTTGGGCAGCAACGTCGCCGTGTGTTTCTCACGTCTGAAATTGAGCCTGCCGCTGATGCTCCAGCTTCCCGTCGCCGGATCATAAAGCTCCGCGTTCTCGGTAAGGAAGCTTTCGCTATTTCCCCCTGCGACCAGCACCTTGCCGTTGGGCAGCAACGTCGCCGTGTGATTAACACGGAAGAGGTATTCGGTGAAGCTGCCGGTGCTGCTCCAGCGTCCCGTCGCAGGATCATAAAGCTCCGCGCTGCTCAAAATACCACTGCTACCTTGTCCCCCCGCCACCAGCACCTTGCCTGAGGACAGCAACGTCGCCGTGTGATTATAGCGTGCGGTGACGAGGTTGCCGGTGGTGACCCAGCTTGGATCTGGGGACTCTGACACAGTTGCGTGAACGCTTTGCGCGCTGCCTATTGCCGCCAGAAGCAACGTGATGAGTGCAATCAGAGACCGGCTGATTGAATTTCTTAAGGATGGACTTTTAGTTTTAAGCTGAATCGGCTGATACATATTTTGGACTTCTTCTGTCTTCGTTGGTTGACCCTTAATGACTGTAGGTTCGAACACGAGACGGAGATTTCTGGAAGAAACGTCATATGCCGGATTCAGAACGATTTGAAGCAACGGAGTATCTCAGCAAATCCCACCGCGTCAACCGCGGCAGAGGTGGCCGCCCGGTTTATACGTTGGACGCCCTCCGTCGCGACAACCCCGCCCCCGGAGTCCTGCGGTAGAAAAAGACCATGAACGCATCGATGTTCGTACCAAAGCGCAACCCAAGCGAGTGACTTTGAATCAGCGGACCGTTAACAGGATTTCTCTTCTGACAAGTGACTTAAGATCAGATGATCTGTTTTCGATTTTTTTCTCCTGAAACGTCACAACATTGGCTTGCTAGGGTGGATCTCTGACCTTACAACGCCGCGTTCCTGGTTGAACTAGGGAAAATTTTGGATGCCGCCGTAGAGAGGATAGGCGGAACGAACCTGCTTCGATTCCGGGGTGATCGCCACCGTGTCTCCCTGCGAGGCCTTGAAATCCGCTCTGCCGGCCAAGGTGTAGCTGTCGATGACGAACGGCAGGCTCCGTCCGGTGAAGAGGTCGGGGCGGTTCAAAAGACCAAAGTGCAGGTGGGGACCGAGAGATGGGCCAGTGTTTCCGATCTTGGCCAGGGTCGCGCCGACCTTCACGGTGTCGCCAACCTTTACCCGCAGACTTCCCGGCTGCAGGTGCGCGTAGACCGCGTAGACCTTGGGGGCGATCTCCAGCATGACCTGATTGCCGCCGAAGTCCGACAACGTTTTCGGGGTCATTGCCTTGTTCGGGGTCGCGTCCGGCTTGCCGTCCTGGACCGACACGACGGTTCCATTGGCGACCGCGTACACATCTGCTCCGTAAACGTAGAACTGATCGTTCCGGCTGCCATCCCCTTCATACACCCTGTCGCCCTTGAGGAGGGCCCAGTCGACGGCGAACGTCTCGGGGGTTTCGATGCGCCGTCCGTTGACGGCAACGCGGAGATCGCGATGGACGTTGGGTGTGCAACACGCGCTGGTGGACAGCCAACCATCCCCCTTGACGGGCGGCTTGATCACGGTGGCGGCTCGGCGGTTGATCGCGACCTCGGGGCCGTCAATCACGGGCGGTTCCACGAACACCGCGGTCGATGTGCCCGCGGGAACGCTGTAGACGAGCCGGTGTGTGACCCGTTCCGGCGCAGTACCGGGCGGCACGATCAGATCGACGTCGACCGAAACCGCCGCCGACGCGGGGATTTCCGTCACCGGCTTCTTGTCCAGGAGGGTCTGGGTCGCGGCGACGAGCACCGGCCCCTCGATCCGCGTGAGCTCCTTCGCAGCGGGATCGAGGACCGTCAGGCTCGTCAGCGTGACCGGTTGGTCGACCGCGTTGACGACGAGCAGCTCGTACTCGACATGGTCCTTGCCGTCGTCGCCGCGTACAACCTGGGCATCGTGAATCGGACTAACTAAAATCGCCGTCGGCCGGCCACGCTCCTGCTCGACTGGGCGTCCGAACGCAGGGAGCGCGAGGGCCAAGACAATGCCCATAAGAATTGATGGATTCATTGTTTTTTGTATTTCCCCGCCTCGGTTGAATTCTAATCCAGGTCCTTAATCAAAAGTTTATCGGCGTTCCCGGAGTGACGTACTTGGAGACTTCTCTGAGTATGTCGAGAGCGGAGGCGTCAGTGGTGGTCTTTTCGGTTTTAGTCGTTTCTACTACTACTGTCACCCCCGTCGCCATATTGTGACCAAACGCACCGCTATATCCATTGATACTCGGGTTCTGTACGAGCCATCCGTTGGCTACAACGAACCCGTACGCGAAATACAGATCCTGTTTGTTATTGCCCTTCCTTACCGATGTTGGCGCGATCTGCTCCTTGAAATGCTCGCGCGATATCAGATGTCCAGTGCCGAAAATCGGTCCCCATTTACCTAAGTCATAAAGGTTCGAGACAGGGAGAGCAGGCGATGAGCCCCAGAATGGATTCCAGTAGGTACAATCCTCATAGATCTTACGATCCATCGTGAATGCATGCAGCACCGGCGCCTTGATGCTTTGATCGACAGGATACTCGGTATCCTTCATGCCGAGCGGACCGAAGATATTCTTATCGTATAATTCCTTCATGGATTGCTTGGTGGCGCGCTGAATGACCTGGCCCAGTATAACGTTGTCCGTATGGGAATATTGCTGGCTTGTGCCAGGTTCGAAGTTCATTTTGCCGTCCCGGATAGAGTAATTTATCAGCTCCTCGTCCGTGAAGGTGCGGAAGGGCTCGGCAAGCGCCAGGTTCACGAAATCTTGCACTCTCACGTAATCGATATATCCAGCCGTGTTCGCTACCAGCATCCGCACGGTCACCTTGTCAGCAGCTAGCAGGTTCGGAAGCCAGCGCGATATCTTATCGTCCAAGCTTATGCGTCCCTGCTCAACAAGCATGAGCAGAAGGGTAGACATGAATGTCTCCGCGATGCCGCCGATGCGGTAATGCATCGCTGTGGTTGCCTTTTGGGTTGTCATTGAATTGCCTAGAGCCATGGTGATGACCTCACGGTCATGCACCCACATCCCAAACTCGACGGCTTTGGTTGCTGCCTTCTGGGATTCCGCCTGTACGATCTCTCGTACCCGCCTCGGGTCTGTGTTAGGTCCTTCAGTCTGCCCTATCGCAGATTGCTTACCCGAGAAGCACGGTGAGATGCATAGCAGGATTAACAGCCCCATTTTCATTTAACCATTTTGCGTGGGCGCACGCTCAATGGCTAGCATTTTGCGCGTGGTCTTGAATCGGTGATTCACGGTCACGGCGAATTGGTTTGACCGGTTGGCGAGATTTCTCCCAAACTCCCTGACTATGAAAACCCCCATTCCACAAGTTCTAATCCATCACGTGATGGCGCGTGCCCACCCAATCTACAAGGCGAGGGCGAAGGCGAGTGAGAATCTGCGTCGTGTCACAGCCGCAACCAGCGTGACGACGTTCCTCCTTGCCTCCGCGACGGCACTCCTTCTTGCCCCCTGCCGTTCGAACTCGTCGCAGCCCACCTACGATGCTGCGATTCAGGAAGGGCAGACCGCTGCGCAAGAGCTCATCAATCAGGGTGTCTCCGCGGTCGCGATCGCCCTTGTGGATGAAGCGCAACCGCCTTTTTGAAAGGTAAAATCGCGCAATCGGAACACTAAACCACACTATCTTAAAATTTCTTAAATCTGAACGTGCAGTATCAGATGGCAGTATCACATGGACTTTTCGCTGCTGCCGAATCGGATTGCGCACATATGGCCAATGAAGCGCCGCTTGTGAAATGGAAGGGTGGTTTACTCGAGTCTAAGCTCCAATTTTCTGGCCTTCTCGCTAATCCGTCCGCCCGTTCTCGCAGTACGCGTATTCATTAATAAGTGAACATCAATTTGATTGGTATCTTCCCGTCGTTATTCGGGTGTTCTGAGGATCGTCCATCGCCCATAGGAGAAGGCGATGGCTGCAACGATCATGGTGAGTGCGGTCAGGATTCCCGACTCGCCAATCCACAGCTCTGGCTGAGCGCCGTGACTGGCC
>DATEPX010000325.1:0-87738 GCA_035272945.1 Terriglobales bacterium | reverse complement strand
AGCAGGAAGGAGTTTCCAAGCTCCCACCAGATTTTGCTGCCTATCTTTCGTTCGTGAGCCGTACGCTCGAAGACAATCAGAGAAAGGGCGGAATTGCGATGAAATTCGAGGTGGCGTACTTCCGCTCGACCAAGTTCGGCGATCCCCCGCGCGAGCAAGCTGAGGAGATATATAAGAAGTACATCGCCGGCGGCGTGCCCAGTCCGGAGGAATATAAGACCTTTCAGGATTACGTATTTCGCTACCTTGTCAGGGAAGGCGGGCGTCTGCGTCTTCCGGTTCACATTCACTCTGCCGTTGGTATCGGCGATTACTTCAGCCTGACCGAGAGCGGCATCATGAATCTGGAGAACATTCTGCGCGATCCGCGATATGCGAGTACAACGTTTGTCATGATTCACGGCGGCTATCCCTACGAGCGGGAGGCAATCTGGCTGGTGGCGGTGAAGAACGTCTACATGGATTCATCGCTGATGGAGATTGTGGAATATCCTTCGGAATTCAAGCGTTCTCTAAAGCAGTGGCTGGAGACTTTTCCCGACAAGATAACTTTTGGGACCGACGCTTTCCCGTACAATGATGCTCTCGGCGCGGAAGAGAGTTACTGGCTGGGAGTACAGTCGGCACGCGCGGGTTTAGCTGCCGCTCTAGCGGAAATGGTTTCCATGGGCGAGGTGAGCGAAGCCAAAGCTGTCGAAATGGCCAAAGCTTACCTGCACGATACTGCGACCGGGCTGTACGAAGGAAAGGTGCACTGAAATGGCGACAGTAAAGACGAAAAAGCACGCAAGGAAGAAGAAAAGTCGGGTTGCGGTTGCCGGAAAGAGCAGCATCTTCCGGCAACGGGGGATCCCCAAGGCGCGTCGCAGAGCCGAATTGAAGCACATACCCTGGAACACGGTGGAAATCGAGGCGCTAAATCCCTTGCTGGGACGGCAATTCGTCGTGGGCCGAGAGATCATGGTGGCCCGGGTCATTATGAAGAAAGGTTGCATCGTACCCGAGCACAGTCACGTCAACGAACAGGTGACCTATATCCTGGAAGGCGCTTTGAAGTTCTGGATCGATGGCAAACAGATTGTCGTCAACGCGGGAGAAGTGCTGACGATCCCCCCGAACATGCCCCACAAGGCCGAAGCGCTGGCTGACACGCTGGACCTGGACGTCTTCAGTCCACCCCGCGCCGATTGGATGAATAAGGATGACAGCTATCTGCGGGGATCCAAATAATGCACAGCGTTACTGCACCTTGACTCGTATCAGGACACGCATTGAAGGGCGCGCCATCCTGTCATTCCGAGGTGCTTCAGACGCCGAGGAATCCAGGTTTGTTATTTGCCGTTTCGTCCCTGACGGGACTCGTTCCCCATAGAGGTCGACCCAGCGCTGACGCGCTGGGCTAACGAATCCCGCCGCTACGCGGCTGCTAGTTGGCCATTTGAGTCCCAAGGGCCCCTGACATGACGAACCAATCAGTTTCCCAATCGCAAGTCGAGAAGATCTCGCGTCTGCGCTGCATCTCGTGCGGCGCGATCTCGGACACGGCGGCTCAAAACTTTCGCTGCTCTGATTGTGGTGATCTGCTGGAGGTTTTCTATCCCGGGTGGAACATCGGAGGGAAGCTGGGTCCTGCCGGACTGGACGTGGCAGCCCTAAAGTCGCTCTGGCGAGTCCGACGAAAATCACTGTTGCCCATCGATCAAAGCGGCGTTTGGCGTTTTCGCGAATTTCTTCCCAGCATGACCGATTCATCCTCCGTCATCACTCTGCGCGAGGGCAACACTCCGATCTACGACCTGCCTTCTTGCGCTCGTATTGCCGGTGTCGATCGCCTGTTTGCGAAACACCAGGGAATGAATCCGACGGGGTCTTTCAAAGATACGGGCATGACCGTTGCCGCCTCTTTTGCCAAGCAGGAGGGATTTCGTTGGGCAGCCTGCGCCTCGACCGGCAACACTTCAGCATCCATGGCAGCCTACGCGGCGCGGGGTGGGATGCGCAGTCTTGTGCTCATTCCGGAGGGCAAGATCTCCTGGGGCAAACTTTCCCAAGCGCTCGATTATGCAGCGTTGACCTGCCAGCTTCGCACCGACTTCGACGGTTGTATGCGCATCCTCAATGAAGTCGTGCAACGCCTGCCAGTATATTTGCTCAACTCCGTGAACCCCTACCGACTCGAGGGTCAAAAGACTGCCGCCATCGAACTCCTGGAACATTTCGACTGGCAAGTTCCGGACCACGTAATCGTGCCGGGTGGGAATCTGGGCAATTCCTCGGCTCTGGGCAAGGCCTTCCTGGAGATGAAGGACTTCGGTCTGATATCACGGCTTCCCAAGCTGTCGATAATCCAGGCGGAAGGTGCGAATCCGCTGGTCCGCATGATCCGGGAGGGCCGAAAACAGCTGGTTCCGGTCGAGGCCGAGACGATGGCGACCGCGATTCGGATCGGTAATCCCGCATCATGGAAGAAGGCAGTGCGGGTTCTGGAAACTACGGGCGGCGCGGTGGAGCAGGTCAGTGAGGTTGAAATTGCGGAGGCTAAAGCGGAGATCGGCGCCGACGGCATCGGCTGTGAGCCGGCTTCGGCGGTAACGCTTGCGGGACTTAAGAAGCTCGTGAAACAAGGCTTCGTAGAGCGCGGCGCGAGCGTTGTTCTGGTCCTGACCGGTCACCTGCTGAAAGACCCCGAGTTCACGCTGAAATTTCATCGCTGCGACCTATTTTCAGGAACGAAATACGAAGCCGAGGCGAAGATGTTAGCCCCCCAGCAACGTGCCCCCATTATTCTCGACGCTAATGCGGATGCAGTTGTGAAAACGCTCGAGCAAGCGGAAAAAGGTTAATGAGGGTGCCGGCTACATGAGCAGCAAGGCACATTCCGCTCTGGAATTGGTTCTTCCTGCCACTTCGGCCAATCTGGGCCCGGCCTTCGATGCCGCGGCCCTGGCGTTCCGTCTTTACCTGAAGGTCCGGGCTCAGGCAGCTCGGACATTCTCGATCAAGGCCGCGGGCCGCGATGCTGAAATATGCGGTGAGCTCGAGAACCATCTGATTCTGACCACCTATCGCCAGGTCCTCGAGGAACGAGAGAAGAAGAGCGTTGCTCCTCTAGCTTTGCGGATCGAGAACGAAATGCCCATCGGTAAGGGCTGCGGGTCTTCAGCGGCGGCCCGACTTGCAGGCATTGCCCTGGCTGTCCACTTCGGAAAGCTGGGTTGGAACGACAGTCAAATTATCGGTGAGGCTTCACGCCGCGAGCATCATCCCGATAACGCGGCTGCATGCTGGATGGGGGGCCTGTGCGTAGCGCGGATGTGTAGCGAACGGGAGGCGCAGGCGGTCAAGATCGCGGCGAAAGGGAAATGGCCCCTGTTATTTGCCGTTCCGGACGAAACCTTATTGACGGAAGAGGCCCGCCAGGTGCTGCCCGATCAGTACTCGAGAAGCGATGTCGTCTCAAACATCCAAAATTCCATGCTCTTGCTGGCAGCCTTCGTTCAAGGGCGGCCCGAACTCCTGGCTTCTGCCTTGGAGGACAAGATTCACCAGCCCTATCGTGCCCGCTTATGTCCTCTGCTTCCCGCTCTGCAGGAAATGCAAGGGAAGGAGGGTGTGCTCGGAGTGGCGCTCAGCGGCGCAGGCCCCTCAATTTTGGTTTTTCTTGATCCCGTCTATCCAGTGAAGAAGGCCAAAGCCGCGATCGCGCGGCATCTCGTTAACCACGGCCTCTCTGCGGAACTATTTCTCACCTCAATTGCAGATAAAGGCGCCAGTGAACAGCCGGGCTGGAAAAGCGTGCACTACCGCGGAGCTTCCTAGCAGTGCGGAGCAATCGAGAGCAGCCTGCCGCCTTTGTATGAGTAACGGCCTTTCAGGCCGATCGAAGGCGATTGGCGCGCAAACCAGGAGAAGAGAGCGACGTCCTGAGGATGGTATTCGGTTCCATTCAACAGAACGCGGAAGGAGAGATTTGGGAAGCTTTCAATAGCATCGCCGACCTCAAGCATATTCGAAAAACAAGCGGAGGAGCCGGGCTGCACCCAGGCGGGCACGTAGTTGTTTACCAGAGGATCGCTATACCATTCGGCAACCTCGTGGCTGAGGGCTGTAATGTCCTCCAGCGGTACAGAAAAAATCTGTGCATCATTGTGAGTCGCCCAGATGAATGTGTTTACATTCTGCGTGTTTCCCGGACCTGGCGAAGCCACCGCGCTGTGCAAGCCGACCACGCAGCATTTGTCCGGAGTTTCCGAGAAGAGAAAGGCGTTATAGGTCAGGAAAATCGATAAGGACCGTGGATCCGGATTCACCATGGTCAGTAGATTGCGCAACTGCTGGCTGAACCAGTCCATATTCACCAGGCCGACAGGAGCACCTGAAACCGAGCCCGTGAATTCGAAGCCAAACTCCGGGGGAACGGTTATGTTGAGCGTCGGCAACACGGCGGGATGGCTGAGGGTCACATGCCAGTCTGGGCTGGTCTTCTCCACTACGCCGTAGAACGATGCTCGGGACATGGCATCGCCGAATTGGGTAAATCCGGTCTGCGAAGCGAATGGCTGGAAAATGGGAGAAGCAATCGTAGACGCGACGCGGCTGGCCCCGTCCAAGCTGGCGCCGTTGGAGAAAATCAGGGCGATGGGAATTATTTCTACGGGAACGGTTGTGCTGGCCGATCCCACCCAGGGATTTGTGCCTACCATCCGGTAGCGAAACGCGCGCAGCCCTCCGCTCGGCATTTTGTACGTGAACTGACTAGTCCAGGTGGGGACGGTAATGATGGAGGTTGCGTTAGGTAGAGTCCTGCGCAGGCCCTCGATCGGCTGGACCGTGTAGATCGGTTGTCCAATGCCGTCGCTAGTGGAACCCGCTTCGCCAAAGGAGGACGCGACTGTCAGAAAAATAACGACCAGCGCGAGTAATTGCTTACGGCTCATTGATATTTTGGTAGTCAGGAGTTAGTAGTCAGGAGTCAGCAGGGTGCGAGGTGACTGATACCTAACTCCTGACTTCCTATCTCCGGCTTGCCGGCGGAATGATTCCGTTCATTCGGAGGTATTCCACCATCTGTCCGTAATGATCAAAACTGTGCCACGAGATCGAATTGGCCATTCCCAGGCGGGTGGCAGTTCCTTCGCCGAAGGGATTTTTCATTGGCGCTGCGAGATTTTTCTCGTCAATGGTCGCAACCGCCTTGTGCGCGTATGCGAATGAGTCTTTGGCGAACTTCACGATATCGGCTTTAGCCGTCATGGAATCTGGCCCATTTTCCCCACCCAGTTCCACGGGCGGCTTCTCACCTAAAATGGCAGCTCCGATCATATAGTTAGCTGCGGCCACGTGTTTCACTTGTTGCGCAAATGAGCGGACCCCTTTGAATTCGCCATTGCTGGGGGCGAACGTGAACTTGTCGTCCGGCATGGCATCGGCCGCGGACACAAACTCCTTCTCCACATTAGACACCGAACGATCCAGAATCTCGGCAACGGTAGGATTTTCGCCGGCCGGTTTGGCGGCTTGGGCGAAACATGCCGAGCCGATCAACAGCAGGATCAGGGCCGGAAACAAGGGGGTAAGCTTTTTCATCGAACTCTCCTTGTGAATCGAATATTGTAACGGCACAAAGCTTGTCGGACCACCACAACTTAAGGCGCAAGGGCTGGCACAGAAGTGCCAGGTTGGAGTGCCTGCAGGGCTTTAGGGGGAGGGTCCTCCAACCTGCTCTAGTCCCGCACGATCGACGGTGCCAATTCCACGTCCCGCGCGGACAGACGGTGCCGGCGAATCGTGGCAAGTCCCGCCACGAGAGCTATAGCTGAAGAAAGCAGAGCCCCACGCACGCCGATCTTGGTTGCCAACGCTCCCCAGGCGGCGCTGCCCAAGGCCATGCCTCCCTGCAAAACGAGCAAATACATGGACAATGCCCGCGCTCGCACCCAGTCGGGGCTCATGGTCTGGGCAGCCGTGTTCAGGCAGGCCAGGATACCGATCCAAGCAGTGCCACCCACAAACAGAACGACGCACAACGGGCCAAACTCATGTACCCGGCCTGCGAAGAACGTAACCAGGGCGAAAGCCGCGATAGCGAAGGCAACCAGGCCATCCACGGAGAACTGTCGCCGGAGTCGCGGCAGGACGGCCGCGCCTGCCAGCGCCCCACTTCCGAAAGATCCCACAAGGATTCCATAGCCCGTGGCTCCGTGTGGCCGCGCAATGATTGGCAACAAAGCCCAGATCGCGCTGGCCGCCAAGCTGAAAGCGCCGGTACGAATCAACACTGACTTCACCACGGTGGAGCTGCGAACGTAACTGAGTCCAGTCCTGATTGCGTCGAAAACACGCCCCGTCTCGACGCGCTCATGTCGCTGCCGTTTCCAGTGATAAAGAAAAAGAATGACACCAAAGAAAGAAAGCGCATTAAGCAAAAAGGTAGTTCCGCAGCCCGCAGTCGCAACCACGATCCCACCTAGAGCCGGGCCAACTGCACGCGCTACGTTAAAGCCAGCCGAGTTTAATGCCACGGCAGAAGAGTGTTGCTCGCTGGAGACAATTTCCGGCGTGATTGCCTGCCAGGCCGGGTCGTTCATGACAGCACCCAGGCCCAGCAAAAATGTAAAGAGCAACAACCCCCACGGGGTCACAACTTTAAAGAGCGTCAGAATTCCCAGGATTGCAGCGGCCATGACCATCCAAGTCTGAGCAAATAGCAGAAGCCGGCGCCGATCTATCATGTCGGCCAAAGCGCCAGCGGGAACAATGACCAGAAAAACCGGAAGTGTAGCTGCCGCCTGTACCATGCCGATCTTAAAGGGAGACATGGTGAGCGTAGTCATCAACCAGCCCGCTCCGACGTTTTGCATCCAGGTGCCGGTATAAGAAATGACAGCCGCAATCCAAAGGGACCGGAACAGCGGCTCTCGCAAAGGAGCCAGGGCCGAACTGGAGCGCGGGGAATGATCTGGGACCGGCATTTTGAGGGTTTCCGCCATCAGTGGGTCGGTGCTCCTTGGGCCACCGGCGCCACGGCCCGCCGGAATGGCCATTCACGGTTACGCCAGGCGCCAGCCAAGTAGATGATCAACCCAGTCAGGAGAAGGACGAGCGCGTAGCGGATCTGTTTCATGGAGTTGGTGCGTGAGAAAAGCACAAACACAAATCCCGCTGACGCGAGTAGCGCGGGAACTGGATACAGCCACATACGAAAGGGACGAGGCATGTCCGGCCGGCGAATCCGCAAAACAATAACTCCAATCGCCTGCACCAGAAACTGTAAGGTGATGCGAATCACCACCAGGGCGGCAATTACTTCCGCCAGGCTAAAAAAACAGAATGCCGTAGCCACCAGCCCCAGGGAGAGTAAGGAAATATGTGGGAACCGTCCTCCCGGATGGACCCTTCCAAACACGCGAAAGTAGTTACCGTCCAGGGCGGCGGCATAGGGCACGCGGGAGTAGCCCAGCATCAGGGAGAAAACCGAAGAAAAGGCAGCAAACATGAGCAGGACAGTCACCAGGTAGCCCGCCCAGGGGCCATAAATCCGCTGCATAAAAACGGAGATCGTGTACATCCCGCTGTTCGATTTGGCGGCTTGGTCCAGTTCCCGCCAGGGAATAACACCCAGCACGCTGATGTTCATCACGATATATAGACAGGCAACCAGCGAAATGGACAGCAAAAGAGCACGAGGAATTGTTTTTCCCGGATCTTTCACCTCGCCGCCAATGAAGCAAACGTTGTAATACCCCCAATACAGGTAAGCCGCATACAGCATGGACGAGCCCATGCCCCGGAAGAAATGCTGCGAAAGATGGAAGGCGCCGGGAGGGAAATCGAAGGCCCGAGCCGGATTGAAATGAGTGAGGCCGGAGAAGATGATCCAGGCCATGGTGCCCATCACCACCAGCCACATCAGTTTCGAAAGCGCCCCGATGCTCGTGATCCGGCGATACAGGAGAAAAATTGCAACCAGACAGCCGGCAATGGCCACAAAGGTTCCCGCCGAAACCAGCCAGTTCAGCTGCAACCTACCCAGGAGCGGAAGGCCGAGACTCAGCTGGTGCGAGGCGTAAACGTGGTCGAGGCGCGGCCAGAAGTATGCCGCGTACTGCGATAGCCCTATACAGCCGCTGGCAATCGACATCGGTGCACTGAAGGAGAGCTGCCAAATAAAGAGAAAGGAGATCAGGCGCCCGAGCGTTTTGGGGCCATAGATTTCATTCAGGAAACGGTATGAGCCTCCTGACCCGGGCATGGCTGCTCCCAACTCGGCCCAGACAAGTCCGTCGCACATGGCGAAGAGCGCTCCCAGAATCCATCCCAGCATGGCTTGCGGCCCGCCTACAGCACTCACGATCAGCGGGATCGTGATGAAGGGGCCAATGCCGATCATGTCGATCATGTTGAGGGCAGTGGCGCTGCCCAAACCTATGCCGCGGATCAGGTCGGGAGAGGATGAGTCGCCGGGATGGGGATGAGGTTCCATTGGAGAAGGCCGTGGGCTCTCGGCTCTAGGGCTTTAAGTAAGAAGTCAGGAGCGTGCACCCGGGAGCCTATAGGCCAGAGCCTAGAGCCTATTTACCGTGTCCTGCGCTCAATAAATTCACATATAGCCGGATCGCTCCGGGAACGCCCGCAGGCAGCTGCCGGAAGAATGCATAACCCGTGTAGATGTACAAGCCTTTGCCGTACTGTGCCCGCAATAACCCGCCCTTCTGCGGCTCTTCTCCGGGATCGTGGCAGGAGAGCAGCGGTTTGAAATGCTCATCCCACTGATCCATGAAATACAATCCGCGCTCCTGCACCCATCCATCAAAATCCTGTGCCGTGATCTGGTTGGGATAATGGAAAACGCCGTCATCAGGCGCGAGAATGTCGACCGGCGCCTCTTCCACCGAAACACGAGCGCGGCTCAATTGGGCTCGAGACGGAGTGAAATGACCGCTGTTAAAGTCGCCTACGCTCGCGTTGTATTGCACGACGAGAGTTCCACCGGCGAAGACGAAGTCGAGCAACTTCTTATTGTAGGCAGCGACATCTTTTTCTGTATCGTAGGCGCGAATTCCGAGGACGATAGTGCCGTAGCGGTTCAGGTCTTCTGACGCAAGCTTCTCGGCCGGAATAAGACCCACGTCGATGCCCACTTGTTTAAGGACAGTCGGAATATCGTCCCCGGCGCCCATGATGTAGCCAACTTTCAGGTTCTTGGGCACCTTGACGTCGACGATGCTCACGCGCTGAATTGCTGGCTGGTAATAATAAGAGGTATCGAGGTCAGAGCGCGTGACCACGCTGTAGCCCAAGTCATACGACTTGCCCTGGTAGTCCAAGCGCGCTTTGACCTGGTAATGACCTTCGTGCAGATCCGCGGGCCGGACTTGAAACTTGAAGTCCTTGGATTCCCCGGGATGATCGAAACTGACGTGTTGTGCCGAGGGCGCTGCGGTCCATGCGCTGGGCAGCTCCAGGCGAAGCTGCGCTTCTCCGGAAGTCGCAACATTGCTACGTAAACCGACGGTGATCTCGGTATTCCCAGTATGCGAGGTGGGAATGACCGCCATCCCGGGTTCCAGAGCAATCGAAAAAGGAGGCGCCACGGCAAGCGCACGCTTGGCCTCCGTTCCTTCCGGTTCCTTGTATTTCACCATGCAGACTGCGCGCGCAATGCCTTCGCGTCCATTTAGGGAATAAATCGCATGTGCCTGCACGGGGGCGGGAGGAAACGGAAACGTTGCATAGCGCTCGTCATCCACCGTGTTGATGCTGTCAGTCTCTGGTTCAGCACGATGCCAATACGGCTTGGTATATTGCGCATCTGGCGAAACCGTGACTTGGAATTTTGCGGCACCTGTTTGCGGTGTGCCGGCGTGCTTGGCAGTCCAACCCGGTGGAACGTCAAGCTCGATTCTTTTTACCGCGGCTCCAGCTCCGGCAGAAACCGTTGCGGTGACTCCGAAAGTCTGGCCGGGCACTGCCATGAAGGCGTCGTCCTCATTGGTGGCGACGGGAATGTCGGCTGAGACTTCCAACTGAATTCCGACTGCAAGACTTGCCGCCGCTTCGAACTGGGCTTTCTTGGTGTTTATCTCGGGCAGCAGAGCGTTCCTGCCTTGTGGCGAGAGCGGCGATTTTTCAATCTGCCCAATGAGTGCGTTGGTATTTTGAAGGCCGGTGAGAAGTGCATTCGCCGCCGAGTTCGGATCATTGTCAGCGGCTGCAGTCGCTTGACCAACTAGATTTTCCAGGTTAGCCAAGGCCGGTCTTAAGAAAGGCACCTTTTTTTCTTCCTCGCCCAACCGGTTCGCAAGTCCAGGCAGGGTAGTGTCGATGCCGTCAAAGAAATCTTTCTCATGCCCATCTTTATCTCCATCTACCGTTGGCGGCAGAACCGAATCTACCAGACGATAGAAGGCATAATGCGGACCCGCATCCACCGACCAACCACCAGCGCCTTGCGAAAGCTGGTGCTTCAACCCCTCCATCGCGAACTGAATGTAAGTCATCCCCAGCGCGGGATTCAGATCGCCCGTGCTCAGCTTGATGGTGTAGTTCTCTTCCGGACACTCACTGCTGCGGAAGGGACAGACGTTGTCGATGTAAAGCTTCTTGGCCTGCCAAGGCAGTAGACCTTCTTTGATCTGCTCGGGAAAGCGGTGGGGATCGGCGGCCGCGCGAAATGCTTCACGAGAAACAACCCCGGAGGCCTGGTGGTGCCCATGGCCATCGCGGTCGGTGCCTCCAAAACGCGAGACGATCACGTCCGGGCGAAACGTGCGAATTACACGCACCATGTCGCTCAGCACGATATCGTGACCTTGCCATTTCCGAAAAGTCTCGTCGGCGGTTTTCGAGAATCCGAAGTCGGCGACGCGAGTGAAACGCTGCTCCACCCCGTAGTAGCGGTCGGATGCGGTTAACTCCAATGTGCGCAAAACACCGAGCACATCGAACAAGTTGCTACCGACCTTGTTTTGTCCACCCTCACCACGGTTCAGCGTAAGCAATTGCGCGGTCACCCCTTTACCACGTGACTCCAAGGTGAGCATGCCGCCGTCTTCGTCGTCGGGATGAGCGGTGGTGTGCAGAAGGCGCGCTGTAGTGTGCAAGCGCAGCAGCATCTGTTTGAGACCGGCTGCACCTGTATCCTGGGGACGCGGATCAACCGGGCGGACCTTGTCGGCGGTATTTTGGGCCAGGGCCGGAATCAGGGCGAATGCCAGCAACCAGGGAAGCAATCGCCCTAGGAGGTAGCCAGACAGGCGGCGAAACATGGGCATCGGCCGGCGATTGGAGCCTGTCATGCCAACGGGATTGATTTTGTCAGGGGTGAGACGCAATATTTTCCCCAGGTGCCAGTTTCGACAGTTTACCGAAGTACTTTCAAGAATTCATTCTGAAGCTTCGGGGGAAGGTCAGCTTAACAGACAACTCACGGTTGTGGGACGTCAGGCGTCGCTTCCGCTGCTTTCTGGCAATTATCTGCCGCCGTAAGCAACTTATCGAACTGAGGCACGCTGTGCAGCTTGTCGAGTAGGGGGTCGGATTGAAGAGCAGAGTAGGCACAATAGTTCTGCTGAATGGCGCGGCCGACCATTTGCAGGGCAATGTCCTGCTTGGCGCAAAAAGCCATGATCGCCCCATGTTGGTACCACTTCTCCGGATCAGGCTCGGCCAACACCGCGTTTTGTGTTCGCGCAGCGAGCTTGTCCAAGGCCGCAGCCGCACCCGACTGCAGGCACGCTTCCAGGAATTCGCGATGATCGCGAGGGTTGATAGGCACTCTCCGGACTGCCTGCTGAGCTTCCTCCAACTTACCCTCCCGGAGAAGCCGGTTGACGGTAATAAAGCCGGCATACTCGGAGCCCGCATCGAGCCTCTCGTAGTCAGGTACGCGCTCCGTCTTGCCCATTTCCAGGAACACCCAGGCGCAGGAGCGAAACAAATAATTGCCCGGATCGATCGCCGAGGCTGAGTCACACTCGCGCGCAGCCTCCTCAAGTTTGCCCGCATACCTCAGAACATAGCTCAAGGTGAAATGAGCCTGGGCATTCTCCGGACGGCGGTGCACGAGTTCCTGGGCTTGCGCATAAGCTTTGTTCAATTCTCCCCTTTCTACGCGGTGCACGATCAATTGTCCCGCGGCGACGATGCGATTGGGATCAAGGCCAAGCGCCTGCTCGTAGGCAGTGTTGGATTGTTGGAACATTGCCTCTCCGCCGTCCGAGTAAGTTGAATCGTAGTAATAGCGCAGTCCCAGTTCCTCCCATGCCGGAGCGTAATTTGGGTCGAGCGTAGTCGCGCGCTCCAACAACGCAATGGCCTGCTTGTTTGGTCCAGGGTCATGGGAGGCAGCGATGCTACGCAAATAGAGTTCGTAGGCTTCGGGATTTCTCGGCCGGCTTGCCGCCTCAATGTAGCCTCTTTCAGCTCCCAGGAGGGGGAGCAAACCTTGACGTACTTGGGTGTCGAGCTGCGCCTGGAATGAGATCAGTTCGTTGGCCGCCGCGGTCAAAGTGGTCTGCCACAGCACGCGCTCACTGCTTACTTCGACCGCTTCCAGCGTAACCAGCAGTTGTTTTTCTTGGCGCACGAAATGTCCGGTAAGAATGTTGCCGACGTGCAGTTCGCGGCCAATTTGTTGGGGGTCCAGATCAGCGCCGTTGTATTTCCTGGTTATGGCAGAGGGGCGCACGTCCAGCGCGCGGCTGTTCGTCAACACATTGGCGATCTCATCGGCTAGCGCAAAGCGCAGGTAGTCCACGCTGGGATCGGCATTGAGGTTCTGCAGGGGCAGCACTGCAATGCTCTTTTTGTTGGCGCCAAAAGCCGAGCCTCGATGTTGGAACCACCATGTTCCAACCGCTGCCAATACGGTAATCAGCAGGCAGCTGGTCGCGACCAGCAGATAAGTTTGCAGCCTGCTCGTCTTCTGAAACGTACGGGTCGAGAGGAACACGGGAAGACGCGCTGTCTTGGTCAGGCCCGATTCGCTTTCTTTTTTCAGGCGCTGCAGGTCCGCCCGAATGTCGGAAGCGCTCCCATACCGCTTGGCGCGGTCTTTCTCCATGGCCCGTCCAATAATGTTTTCGAGCTCAATCGGCAGGTCGGGATTAGCCAGGTGCGGAGAGAACGGCTTCTTGTTCATGACCGCGTCCAGCGTGGTCACGATGTTGGTGCCCGAGAACGGCTTCCTGCCCGTCGCCATCTCGTAGAGAACGATTCCGAAAGAAAAGATGTCGCTGCGCGGATCCAATTCCTCGCCTCGAGCCTGCTCGGGCGACATATACACCGCGGTGCCGGGCAGAAGTCCAACGCCGGTCAGCGATTCCTCGGCAATGCCGCTGTCGGTCGTGATATTCGAGTCGCGCGAGAGTTTGGCCAGGCCGAAATCCAGAATCTTGGCTTGACCATTGGTGGTCAGGAATATGTTGGCCGGCTTGATGTCACGGTGAATGATTCCCTTGGCGTGGGAAGCGATGAGTGCATCGGCGATCTGTATCCCGATCTCGAGCACCTCGTCCAAATCCAGAGGCTTGCCGCGGATGCGCTGTTTCAGGCTTTCACCTTCCAACTTCTCCATGACAATGAAGGGATGTCCCTTGTTGTCATCGATGTCATGAATGATGCAGATATTGGGGTGATTGAGTTGCGAGGCGGCGCGAGCTTCCCGCTCGAATCGTTCCAGGGACTTGCGATCGTTGACGTATTGGTCAGGAATGAACTTGAGAGCTACGTGGCGGCCCAGGCGGACATCTTCGGCCTCGTAGACCACACCCATGCCCCCGCCACCGAGTTTTCCCACGATGCGATAGTGAGAAACGGTCTCGCCAATCACAGGGAACTCCCGTAGCTTTCGGCGGCCATGTTAGGCCCGTGCCGTCCTCGGGTCAACTGAGTAAGAGCTTCGGCGGATTAGCCAGAGCACTCATTACTATTTTAGTTGCTGACATAGGGAAGAAAAATCCGACTCAGTGCCTGGATGTAGAAAGAACTTCGTTGGCGTGGCCACATCCGGGTCTTTTGCAACACCCACGAAAGCCTTGCCGTCATAGACCGCGGCTGTGCCGTAGAGTTGAAGGCGATAGTCCACTAGCGTCCCTTCCACAGCGCTGAAGTACACTCCCGGAGAACCCGCCTTCGGGCTGTAGTCGTACTCCACCCAAATGTTCTCGGCATCGGAATCGGCGCTCCCCGACAAAGCGTAAGTTTCGCGCCTTCCATGAGGGAAGCACCATCGTTCTTCCCCTTCCAACTTCGCTTCCAGACCTCGGCTGGATCTCGCCGATGTCACCTGTCCCATCCTGTGTCGGATGTCGAAGAAAACCGCACCGTTGACGCCGCTTGGCGTACGGAAATCGCCGACCCAAGTGCCCACCAAAGGAGGGCGCCGCGACAGTGGGTATGCCCAAGGTGCGAAGAGAAAAACTTCCAGTACTAACAGGAAAGCCCCAAGCACGACCACCGCTCCGATAGCAGTGAGAAGGAAGCTGACCCATCCGTGCACACGATACGATGCTGGGGTGTTGTAGCCGACGCCAGGCCGACTGCCCATGCCGAAAGGTTACCTCATTGCGGGAGGGAATGGAACGGCGCCATTCGCCCGATTCGCGGGCCGGGGTCCAGAGGTTGAGGCGCGGCAAACCGATGTGCGGCCGAGGATGTCTGTAGTCCCAGTGTTTCTTAATATAGTCCTGCCGACGACCCTACCCATTCCAGGTCACGATTGTGGTCGACACCCATCTGCAGGCCCCGGCCCATGCGAACTATGGTCATCACCGGCACCATCTGCTCGAGCCAGATGTACATCACCCTGATTTCAGCTTTGGTTTTGCCATGGGGGGTCTCGATCACCGGCTCAAAGTGCAACCGCTCCTGAAGAATGTATTGCGAGCGCTTCTCAATCGGGATGTCCGCGAGCTCTTGTTTCGTCGGTGATATCACTACTCCCAAACCGGCGAAAGAATAGAGAGGCTTCAGAACATAGTTCTCCAGATCACCGGGGGTATGCTGCAGTTGGTTGAGAAACCAGGTCTTGGGCACTGATTCATGCCGCAGGTAGGGAATCGAGTACTTGCTGATGCGGAAGTACCAGTTGGGATGTCCGGCCCATTCCACGTCCAAATCATCACGGAAATCGAAGGCGGGGTTGACTCCCTTGCGTTCCAATTCGTCCACGATGGCACGATTGTAGATGCGACAGATCGGGACTCGCTTGCCATCGCTCTCGTAGTAAAGTCGACGGCCGTCCTTCTTTATGTGCGTGATGCAAACCGCCTTGATACCTAGCATCTTCTCGGTCACGATGAAATCCGGCAGCGTTTTCTGATGCCGGGGATCGATTTCCATCAGAATCACGTTTTCCGGGTTCTGTTCCGCGATGACGGCACGACGCAGCAGTTGCATATAAGCCTTCTTGTCCAACCCGCTCAACAGGCACTTCAGCCCGCGGTCCAGCCCGAATGCTTCGATGTAAGTTTCGGACAAAACTAGCTGATAGGCGTACAGAGAAGGGAATGCCTGTAATTCCACAAGCTTTGGCTGCAACTCGCCCTGTTTATCGCGGACGAGTCCGAAATCCACCTGCACAAACATAGGATGTGGGGTTTCGTTGGGAACATTGAACGCCGCCGGAATCGACTGGCTGGACTTCGCTCGATACTGAGGGTCGCCGACCAGCTGGTGTACCAGCTCTTTTCCCGCTTCGCACGTACGATCGAGAAGCGGCTTAGGAAAGAAACAAGGCGTTTCGGAGACGCGAAACTTCACAGGCGTACCGCACTTGTCTTCTAATCGGTCGAGAAGTATGCGGTACTTCGCAGCCGAATAGCTTGCGTTGAACTGGTGCCGATAGGCGGGGACCATAGGTAGCGCCGGTGTCTATGCCACCAACAAGAACTTCCCATCGCGCATGATCTGCTGGCCGTCGACCCAAATGTCAAACTTCCGTCCCACAACGTCGATGTGCGTGGACGAATACCACTCCGCTCCGGTATGTGCGCCATAAGGATTGCCAAAGGCAATGTGTATGCCGGGAAATTTCTCATCCTGCAGAATCTGCCCGATCACATCCTTCAACTCAATGTTGGTCCCAACAGCGAACTCGCCGACGCGGTCACTGTTCTCGTCGGTGTGGGTGTACTGCCAGAAGTCGTCTTCCAGTTCACGATTGCTGGAATGAGCCTCCACCAGCCTGTTTTCCTGAACTCGAATGGTTAGCGGATTTTCCTGCAGATCGCCAAACTTGGCGCACAAGTAGTCGCCGACCACACCATCGATGACAAACGTCCCGTTTACTTCGCCGGGAGTGGTAAATACTTCTCCGCCAGGCAGATTGCCCCATTTGTCGGGGCTGATGATGCCGCTAGTCTTCAGCCAGCGATAATTCGGATTCAGAATTGCGGACAAATCCGTTCCCGCGGCGGTCTTTGCGCGAATCGCTTTCGCACGGCTGACCAATTCGAATACCTTCAGGCTGATCCGATCCACTTTCAGGAAATCTGCCCGCATGCCTTCCAGCATGATCTGCCGGTTGATATTGACCATGTGCGCATGTCGAATCCTGCGACGGTTGACCACGTCGGTCATTTGCATGCGGGACTTCAATTCATTAGTCTGCGCCTGAACCGCAAAGATGCTGACCTGGCTACTCTCCAAATCATGCAAAATCTCCGGCGGCAAGCTCGATAGCGGCCGCGGCGCCAGATCTTCCAATACCCACGCCCGATAGGGCGCTCCCAGAGCTTCGACTTCCGACAGCAGCGCAGCGGCAATTTCCTTGGTCGCCTCGTCAGTGATAATGGTGACTTTCTCAGTGGGCTTTACACGAAGACACACATTCACGGCATTACGGGCGCCAGGAATGAGTTCAGGATCAACAGGAATGGTGCCGAGCTGCCCATGACTCTGAATGGCGGGAACGTTCATCAGACGGTTTTACTGGAGGCGCTTGAGGCCGCTGCCTCGCTTAAGCCCAGCTCCGTCTCCTCTATAATGTAGTCGACCACTTTTTTCAAGTCACCGGTCTCTTCAAAGATCCGCGTCTGACGGTCGGCCCCGCTGCCCGTTTCCAGAATCGTGCGGATGTAATTCAACTCCTCGCGTGAGTCCAGTTCGTCCACGACATCGTCGACGAAATCCAGGTACTCGTGAATCAGATCGCGTACCGGGACTTCTTTCTGTTTGCCGAAATCAATCAGCTTCCCAGCCAGTCCGTAGCGCGACGCGCGCCATTTGTTTTCCATGATCAAGGCGCGGCGATACAGGCGGAAGCCCTGGTTCGCCGAATACAGCTTGTACAGCTTGGCGACGGTGGCCTGGATGAGTGCGGCCAGGGCGATGGTCTCGTCCACCCGCATGGGAATGTCGCAGACGCGAAATTCCAGCGTGTTAAAGAATGGATGCGGCCGGATATCCCACCAGATTTTCTTCGCGTTATCGATGCAACGCGTCTTGATCAGAAGATTGATGAAGTTTTCATATTCGCCCCAGGAAGGGAAGTAGTCGGGAATATTGGTTCGCGGGAATTTATCGAAGACTTTGCAGCGATATGACTTCAACCCGGTGTTCATGCCCAGCCAGAATGGAGAATTGGTGGAGAGCGCGAGGATATGCGGCAAAAAGTATCTCGCGTGATTCATCATGTGAATGGCCGCTTCCCGGTCCTCCACACCAATGTGTACGTGCAAGCCGAAGATCAGGTTGGCCCGGGCAACGAGTTGCATGTCCTCCACGATGTCCTTGTAGCGCTCGTCGGGAGTGATTTCCTGCACTCGCCAGTCGGCGAAGGGATGGGTTGCGGCCGAAGCCAGGCGGAGGCCATTTTCCCTGGCCAGTTTAACCATGTCGCGGCGCAGTTTTTTGACTTCTCGTTTTGCATCTTTAATATTGCCGCAAACCCTAGTACCCACTTCGACCACGGACTGGTGCATCTCCGCCTTGACCTGCTCCTGCAGCAGCATCTTGCCCTTCTCGATCATTTCGGCATGAATGTGCGAGCGCAGGTCGCGCGAGACCGGATCTACGGTCTGATATTCCTCTTCGATTCCGATGGTAAAGGTAGGATCCATACTGAGGAGAAACACTCAAAGCCCCAGACGCGGCAAGCCGCGTCTCTACCCCCATTCGCGACGCGTTTCAGGCTGAACAAGTATAACAACCGCCACCAGGCGGCATAGAAGGCGCAAAAAGAATGCCCCATCAACCTTATGTCGCTTTTGCCTGGCTTCGGGCCGGCTTAGTTGGTTCGGGCACCCCCGCCAGAAACGCCGCCCAGCGCAATTCCCGCGCCGGATTCTCGTCACTGAGGGCCTTCTCAACTGCCAGTTCCGCCACACCCGTGACGATCCACTCAAAATTGTCTTTTCCCACCGAGTTCACATCCGCGTCCGGAGCCGGATTCATAAAATCGATCGCATACGGAATTCCATCCTGCACCGCGAACTCAACTGTGTTCAGGTCATACCCCAGCGCACGGCAGAGAGTCAGAGAATCTTTGACCACGCGTTCGTAGAGCTTAGGCTCGATAGGCGCTGGGTTCTTCACGTAGCGCTCATGATGTGGAGCTCTGGGGTCGTACAGCATCACGTGCACACTCTCCTGGCCGACCACATAGCAGCGAAAATATTCCTTAAACTCCACGCCGCGTTGCAGGGTCATACACAAGTCTCCGGTCTGGTTGTAGTGTTGAAAAAATTCCTCCGGCGAGTGAACCTTGTAAACGTGCTTCCAGCCCCCGCCGGCATAAGGCTTCAGAAATGCTGGAAAACCGACGTAGTCGAAAACCTCTTCCCAGTTCAACGGATAAATAAGGTTGCGCATCGACTGGTCGGTGGTTCCCGGAGGGTGCTGGTTATGAGGAAGAATGACGGTCGGCGGAATGGCCACGCCTAGCTTCTTGGCCAAAGCGTAGTTGAAGAACTTGTCGTCGGCGGTCCACCAGAATGGATTGTTGATGACAATTGTGCCATTCAAGGCGGCGTTCTTGAGATAGGCCCGATAGAACGGGATATCGTGGGAAATGCGGTCAATGATCACACGGTAGCCGCTCGGGTCCGCCATTTTCACGCCACCCAACTTCACGAATTCCGCCTTAACACCAGACACCCTCAGGCCGTTGATTCGGTCTACAACTGCCGGCGGGAAAGTGTTCTCCATCCCGAAGATGATTCCAATCTTCTTGTCCATGACAGAACTCCTGGTTCTGGCCGTTACCCACCGGGACCTGAGAACCGAGAACTATCCACTGATCACTAGAAGTACTTCACCGCCATCTTCTGCCACCAAGGCCAATCGTGGCCGGTGTGATCGCCCCACACATCCAGCCAATGGGGAATGCCCTTGGTATTGAGAATGTGCGACATCCTCACATTCTCATCCTTGCACATATCGCACTCACCGGTGGCCAGCACGATGCGCATTCGACGGTGCCGGCTCAGAAACCAGTCGTCGCTGATATTCGCCATGTAATCAGGCGGGCAGTTGAAGTAGCAGTCATCATCGTAATGCCCGTCGAGAAATTGATGGATATCGAAAGCTCCGCCCATGCTCACGCATTGGGCCACTAAATCGGGATGCTTCAACGAAAAATTCAAGGCATGATACCCGCCAAAGCTGCATCCGGTCGCAGCCAACTGTGAATTGTGATTGCGCGAGCGCATGTAGGGAAGCAGTTCATGCAGAAGGTAGCGCTCGTATTGCACATGCCGCATGACCCGCGTGCGAGGCTGTGCGCCCTTGTTGTACCAGCTTTCCGAATCCACGCTGTCGACACAAAAAAGCTGCAGTTCGCCGCGATCGATCTTGGGCGCCAGCACTCCGACCATGCCGCGGTCCTCATAGTCGAAAAACCTGCCCATCGAAGTAGGGAAGACAAGGAGCGGCATTCCGGCGTGACCAAGCAGGAGCATTTCGATTTCGCGCCCCAATTCCCGGCTGTACGCCTTCAGGTATTCGCGGTTCATGCGGCAGGTATCTTACTCCATGCGGTATGCTTTACCTCCGATTGCGCGGAATGGACAGAATACTTTATGAGAACGCTCTCTGAAGATGATGTGAAGGCCAGCATCGATCCGAAACGCATCATCGCCGCGGTCGAGGAAGCGTTTCGCGACCGTTACCCGACAACGCTCATCCCTGTTCGTATGCAAATGGACCTGGCGGATGGTGTTTTCCTGGTAATGCCGTGCTATGACCGTGCCGGCCGAGCATTGGGCATGAAGCTGGCGATGGTTTCACAACATGCCTCCGATGCGAATGAAAAAGTTCATGCGACTTATCTGCTGCTCGATATTAAAAGCGGCGCGCCGAGCCTTGTGATTTCAGCCCGTTACTTGACTGAAATCCGCACTGCGGCGACCTCGGCGGTAGTCACGAAGATTCTGGCTCGCCAAGATGTCCTCGTCTTGGGGGTCTTCGGCACCGGACGCCAGGCACGTGCTCATCTCCGAGTTCTGCCACTGATCCGAAGATTTGAGAGATTCCTTGTTTCCGGTTCTGACTCGGGCCGCAGCCGCGAATTCGCTGAGGAGATGGCACGTGAACTCAGTGCGCCAGTGGAGGCGGTTTGTTCGAAAATCTGTGCGGCTGAGTCCGACGTGCTCTGTACCTGCACGACCTCCAGGACGCCGCTTTTCGACGGCAACCTGCTTCGTCCGGGCACTCACCTGAACCTGGTAGGTGCTTTCCAGCCGCATACGCGCGAAGTCGACGATGTCACGGTTCGGCGCTCCAGGATCGTTGTGGACACTTATGAAGGCGCGCTCGCCGAGGCCGGGGACCTCCTGATCCCGCTGAGCCAGGGCCTCATCACACGCAATCACATCCTTTCTGACCTGCACGAACTGGTAAGTGGCAAGAAGAACGTTCGCGGCTCAGCTCGAGACATTTCGCTGTTCAAGAGTGTCGGTTGCGCATTAGAGGACTTGGTTACCGCGGAGCTGCTCGCTGGTGAGCCTGCCTAACTCGGTTTTGGGTAAGCCACTGGTTCGACCAGTGAGACTCGAAGGGGTTTGACGGTTCCGGCATAACATCCTCCTCAAAGTGGCGTGATGAGAGTCCTTGCCAGGAGGATGTAATGTCTGACCTTTAGCCAAGCCTATCCCACTCGAAGTAGGACTGTAAATATCATGTTGTGTGTGTCCCCAAGCGACGGCGCAAAGTGATGTGCGGGCAAACACGTCGTCATCTGGGGGAGATTTTCCACGCTCTGAAGCTCGGCAGAAGGAGGACCAGATCCTGGAAGGGCATTTGATGCCGGACCGCGTGCACATGTGCATCGCGATTCGGCCCCAGCACCCGGCGGCCTCGGTGATTGGGTTTCTGAAAGGGAAGAGCGCGATTGCGCTGGCGCGATGGTGCGGGAAAGAACGAAACTTCACCGGGGAACCCTTATGGGCGCGCGGGTACGCCGTCTCCACCCTGGGCTTCGAACTGGAGCAGGTCCGCCAATACATCCGCGAACAAGAGGGCGCGGATGGAACCGGCGGAGAATTCTAAACTAGCAACCGAGGCCCGCATCGCGCGACGTCTAAAGGATTGAACCGACCGCCTTCGCGGCGGCCCAACCCATCCAGCCACCCGCTTGGCGGGGTTGTCTCACTAATATCCAGCGGTTTTCTAAGCTTGCGATAACATGGAAGGGAGGCATTGCCTCGTCTCACGACCTAATGGCCACGGCACCACCAGTCTCTAAGCCCACGGCGCAGCGTGAAGCTCTCGTTTCACTGGTTCTCTCTGCCCTTGCTATCGCAGCTTTCGCAGCCGTTCTAGGCCTCACGACGCGCTTTCACAGCTGGCAGGCTTCTCTGGCCGAAAGGATGTACGGACGTGGCGAACACGACCTGCAAACGGGGCGTGCTGCCGCAGCCATAGAGGACTTTCGTTCGGCCCTCGCTTTTGATCGGGACAATCCTCTTTATCAATTCCGCCTGGCCCAGGCGTTGGAGGCGGAAGGCCGATTCGACGAAGCCGAGTCTTACCTCATCAACTTGTGGGAGCATCAGCCGCAGAACGGGATGGTGAATGTGCAACTTGCGCGCCTGGCCGCTCACCGCCAGTCGACGAACCGGGCGCTGCGCTACTATCACAACGCAATTTACGGAATCTGGGACAGCAACCCCGACGAGAACCGGCGTGCCGCGCGCTTCGAATTGATCGAATTTCTGTTGAAACAGAAGGCGAGGACGCAGGTCCAGTCCGAATTGATCGCCATGGAGGCCGGGCTGCCTTCCGACCCTCAACTCCACCTCAAGGTCGCGGAACTGTTCCTCGAGATTGATGATTACGCGAACGCGCTTGCCCAATTCAGGCAAGCCTTGCAACTCGATCGCAAAAACGTGCAAGCCACGGCTGGGGCCGGAGAAGCCGCTTTTGATCTGGGCCGTTATCGAACGGCCGTTCGCTACCTCGAAAGCGCGGTTGCCGGTAACCAGAAAGACGAAGTATCGAGCAAGAAACTAAAGACGGCCCGCTTGATTCTCGAGAGCAACCCGTTCCAACGGAGTGTATCCCTGGCGCAACGCAAGCGCCGCGTCGAGAACGCCTACAAGGCGGCAAGCACGCATCTTAATACTTGCATGCAAGGCCGCAGTGCGTCCGCCAGTCCCAGCCCTGCCGAGAGCCCGGTCGAGAAACTCTACAATCAAGAGACAACTCTGAAACGTAAACTCCGCGGCAGAGCATTGGATGATCTCGACTTCCAGGAAAACGTGATGGACTTCGTTTTCGAGGTGGAAGAGCAAACGGCAGACTGCGGTTCTCCCACCGCGCTCGACGAAGCACTGCTCCTGATAGGCCGCAATCGCGAAGGGGCAGAACGGTGACAGCTCCGGTGAGCCCAGCGGAAACAGCCGCTGCCTCCGACCCCGTCTCCACCCCGCGCCGCGGGCTAATGCGCTGGCCCTTCGAATTTGCGTTTCGCGAAGAGCGTTTTTTTCTCGTACTCTCTGTCTTTATCGGGATTTTTTCAGCGCTGGCAGTCGTCTCGTTCCGCCTGGCCATTGACTGCAGTCGGTTGCGGCTGCTGGGGCCCGGCCTCACCCCTTCCGGCCTTTCTGTGATCCTGGCGCCTTCCCTCGCTGGAATCGTGGTCGCGATCCTAGTACTGCACGTCTTTCCCACGGTGCGTGGCAGTGGCGTCAACCAGACCAAGGCGGCGCTCTACATCTATAACGGTTACATTCCCTTGAGGACTGGCGTCGGAAAGTTCATAACCTCGGCCCTGGCGATTGGGGCTGGACATTCGCTAGGTCCAGAAGATCCGTCGTTGCAGATTGGAGCCAGCCTGGCATCAGCCCTGGGGCGGCGGCTGAAGCTCTCGCGCGAAAAGCTTCGTCTTCTCGCGCCGGTTGGCGCGGCAGCCGGTTTGGCCGCAGCCTTCAACGCACCCATTTCCGCGGTTCTGTTTGTCATTGAAGAAGTGATCGGCCGCTGGAGTGCCGGCATTCTGGGATCGGTTGTTCTTTCGGCTATTTCTAGCGTTGTCGTGATGCGCTGGTTCCTGGGCTCTGAACCCATGTTCCGGATTCCCGCAGTCCAACTGATTCGTCCTCAGGAATTGCTTGCTTATGCCGCATTGGGAATTGTGGGCGGCGTGGCGGCGCTGGTGTTTGCCCGGGGGATTGGGTTCCTTCGCCCCCGCCTGAAAGGCTTGCCGCGCTGGACCCAATACCTGCAGCCCGCGATCGCCGGCCTGCTGATCGGATTGATCGGTTATGTGGGTTTTCCTCAAGTGATGGGCGCCGGTTACGAATACATTGACGAGGCTATGCGCGGCCAGTTTACCTGGAAAATGCTAGCCATCCTCGCGGTGCTGAAAATCCTGGCTACGACGCTTTCCTTCGTCAGCGGCACCCCCGGTGGAATGTTCGCTCCCACTTTATTCATTGGAGCCATGCTGGGCGGCGCGGTAGGGCACGTGGAGCGAATCGTGTTCCCGTATCTTACGGGGTCGGTCGGAACTTACTGCTTGGTCGGGATGGGTGTCCTGTTCGCGGGATTTCTGCGTGCCCCTATGACTTCGGTCTTCATGGTGCTTGAGGTAAGCGGGAATTACTCCATCATTGTTCCTGTGATTGTGGCTAATACACTGTCCTATGTAGTCTCGCGGGCTCTGCAGCCCGTGCCAATCTTTGATCTACTCACACGCCAGGACGGATTAGAGCTTCCATCGCTGGAAGAACAGCGCGAGGAAACGATTCTCCGGGTCGAAGACGCGATGCATGCTCCGGTTGGGCCCGTGCTCGAGGCCGATGAAACCGTCGAGCATGCCAATCAGCGGGTCCAGCATTCGTCGGACAATATTTTCCTGGTCCGCCTTAACCCGACTGGTTGGACCACGGTGAGCCGCGACACGCTGGCGAGATTTAAAGGGGAAGGCAAGGCCGAACTATCGCTCGGCACAGCCCTTCCATCGCAACTCTTACCGTGCTTATACCCCGACCAGCCGCTCGAAGCCGCGCTCCGGCACGTTCATGAAGAGCCCCTGCTACCAGTCGTTCATCGCGCCGACTTTAGCCGCCTGGAGGGTGTGATTTCCGAGCAGGATGTCCTTAACCGATACAAGCTAGTCGAGCGCGAAGAGTAGGGACAGCTGCATCAGCCACGGGAGACACCCGCCCTCCTCTCACCGGCAGAGCGAAGCTCCGCAATATTTCCAATACAATTACTGCATGCGCGCCATGGTGCTGGAGAAGCCGCGCCCTGCTGAAGAATCCCCGCTCGCGCAGCGGGAAATCCCCACGCAGTCGCCTGGTGTCCATGAGCTCCGTGTTCGCGTGCACTGCTGCGGTGTCTGCCACACCGATCTCCACACCGTAGAAGGCGATCTCCCTCTGCCCAAGCTGCCGGTTATGCCCGGCCATCAGATCGTTGGCGTGGTGGACGCCATCGGTTCTGGTGTCCGCCAATTTAAGGAAGGTGACCGCGTAGGAATTCCCTGGCTGTACTCGACCGATGGTACGTGCAAGTATTGTATTCAGGGCCTTGAAAACCTTTGCGACAACGGACGATTTACCGGCTATCACGTGAACGGCGGGTATGCCGAGGCAACGATCGTCTCCGAAGACTTTGCGCACCCGATGCCCAAATCATTCTCCGACGAAAATGCCGCGCCACTGCTCTGCGCCGGAATCATCGGTTATCGTTCCTACCGTCTGAGCAACATCCGCCGCGGTCAGTGCTTGGGGCTTTTTGGCTTCGGGGCTTCTGCCCACCTGGTAATTCAACTTGCTCGTTACGAAGGCTGCGAGGTCTATGTGTTCACTCGTACGGCTGCCCATCGCGAGCTGGCGAAGAGGCTGGGCGCAGCCTGGGTTGGCGGAGCGGACGAGAATCCTCCTGTCCAACTTGATGCGGCCATCATTTTCGCTCCCGCGGGCAGTCTGGTGCGCGAAGCCCTGCGCGTGCTCGGCAAAGGAGGGACCCTGGCGTTGGCCGGTATCACGATGAGTCCTATCCCTGAATTGGATTACTCGTTGCTCTACCACGAGAGGATAATCCGCAGCGTCGCCAACTCGACCCGCCAGGACTGCCGCGAATTCCTCCAGTTAGCTGCAGAGGCCAATCTTAAAACTGAAATTCAAATCTACGCACTGGAGAAGGCAAACGAAGCTTTGCAGGATTTGAAGCATAGCCGGATTGAAGGGGCGGGCGTGCTGAAAGTGGCGACCTAACTTAGCATTCTTTCCAGTAGGCTGGTCGCCGCCGGCTATGCGCTACTCTGATTATTTGAATGACCTCAGGCTTCCTGCGGTACACGACTGAAAATGGGAAGCGCCTGACGAGATACCGTCGCGTTCCGGCTACGCTTCTGGGCCAGCGCTCAGGTATTCTCAGGGCAGCTTCAACGGCTCTCTCGAGTTCACGAACAAATTCTTCGGCGGCGCGCTAACTTCTCTGCCGATACCACTCGAATGCTGCTTCTGCTTCCAGGGCTTCGGGATGAAACTCGACCCGTCTACCGGGCATGAGTGGATTGAGACAGTCGGCGGCGTAACTCTGACCATCGAACCGGTCTGACCTTTCCCGAATCCAGGTCGTTTACACGACGGGCGGTTTCCTTCTCCCCGGCATCTTCGGCTGTTCGTCCGTGGCTTGGCCAAGACTGTCGAGCACAGAACCCGCCAACCCTGCGCGGGCCTCAACCGGAAGTGCGAGTACCTTCTTGAGCAGATCCAGGGATGTCGGGACTCATCTCCCAATGTTACTCTCGCCAACAACTGGACAGAGGCGGCCTGGCTCGTCCCAAGGTGACCAGCGAAGTCCCTCATTTACTCCTTTCCTTTTCAACAACTTAGACCCATACAATGCAGAATCACGCCACTAAACCCCGATTTGCGGCCTTTCATTGAGTTCTTGCTGCCCTAACCTCCTGCCGTCAATAGGATAAGACGCAGAGAGCACAATCGAGGGAATCACCTCTCTTGCATTCCCGCAGTAGAGACCCGCAGTCAAGAGCAGTAGAGAGAAGAAGCGCAAGAGTCTCGGGTTCGATCCGCAGGTTCAACCCAGGGGAACAAAGACACAGTTTTGTGTCCGATGGCTTCCCGGACAGGAAAGCGAGAAGACATGTACAAGCCGGTTAAATATGTGGAAAAAGCTGCTACCGTGGCCGCCACAGGTGCGTGGGCGATCTTCGAAAGGCTAAACAGCATCCATCCCAACCCTTCGCCCAAGCCGAAGTGGTCGGATAAGCCGCTCTTGAAGTCCTATGAAAAATCCAAGCCGCCGCTTGGCTGGCCCCGTACGACCGACTCGCTATGCCCGAAGTGTGTCCCGGAAATCCGTCAACAGATTCTCGACGGCAAGCTGCCCTATGAAATCCTGCTCAATGAAAAGGTCGGCGAAGTCAAGGCCCAAATCATCGAGCGCGACGGCAAGATCCTGATGGTGAAGGACTGCCCCAAGCACGGCCACTTCGAAGACCTGATGTCGATCGACACCGTGTTCTCCCGCCACCTCGAAGAAGTCTTCCCGGGCCGCGACATCCGCGCCCACAACGACGAGAAGTTGCACAACCACGGTTCCAGCACGGTGAAGTACGGTCGCGGGGCAGTGCTTACGATCGACCTCACCAATCGCTGCAACATGATGTGTGACCCGTGCTTCATGGATGCTAACCAGGTGGGTTTTGTTCATGAGCTGGCTTGGGAAGACATCAAGACGATGCTCGACAATGCCATCACGATCAAGCCGCGGCGTCAGATGTCGGTGCAGTTCTCCGGTGGCGAACCTACCCTTTCGCCGTACTTCCTTGACGCTGTCCGCTACGCCCGCAAGGTTGGCTATAACAGCGTGCAGGCGGCGACAAATGGAATCGAGTTCGCCAAGAGTCTGGAGTTCGCGCAGCAGGCTGCAGAAGCTGGTTTGCGTTACGCCTATCTGCAGTTCGACGGCATCGGCAACGCCGCCAATGCCCACCGTAAGGTGGGCAACCTGTTCGACGTGAAACTGAAGGCTATCGATAACCTGCATAAGGCCGGCGTTGAAATCGTGCCCGTGATCACGATTGTGAACGGCATTAACAACGAGCAGGTCGGCCGAATCATAAAGTTCGCACTCGACAATCCGAAGAAGATCGGATTCCTCTCCTTCCAGCCCGTCAGCTTCACGGGGCGCGACGAGGCGATCACCGATGAGCGCCGCCAGGCCCAGCGATACACGCTGTCTCATCTGGCACACGATGTAAAAACTCAGACTGGTTTGGGCCAGCCTGCCCGCGACTGGTTCCCAATCTCCTTCATGGGCACGTTCTCCGACTGGGCTGACGTCATGCACGCCAACGATGCCAACAACAATTGGGGTCAGCTGAGTTGCGGCTGCCATCCCAACTGCGGAACCGGCATGGCTGTGATGATCGACAAGGAAACCAAGGAAGCAGTTCCGGTGACGGCGTTCCTGCATGGTGACCAACTCGCCAAAGACGTCGCGAAGGTGAATGACGCAGCCAGAGGGAAGTTCCTCACCATCGTCGGAATGGCGCTGGCCTTGATGAAGAACTACGATCCGTTCCAGGCGCCGACTCACTTCAAGCTGATGGATCTGCTGAAGAAGTTCGACAAAAACTTCAACGCCACCGGCCGCAACTACGGCAAAGTTGGTCCAGATCGCACCCTTGAGGATGTGATGAAGCGCCGTCAGGACCGCTGGAACTTCCTGTTTATCGCCGGCATGTGGTTCCAGGACCTGTTCAACTATGACTTCCGCCGCACCGAGCAGTGCATCATTCCGTACGCAACACAAGAGGGCGAAATCTCGTTCTGCGCGTACAACACGGGTGTGGGCTGGCGCAACATCATAGAGAAGATGCACATGACCGCCACGCTCACCAAGTGGTACGAAGAGCATGGCCGTCACGAAATCTTCGCCGGGGGAAAGCGCGTAAACCTGGAAAACAAGGAGCACTCGCTCTACCTGCGTGACGACATCGTCACTTTAGAAGAGCAACGTGATCTCGACAAGTTGGGCATCGCCAAGAATGCCCGCGAAGAAAAGCTGCGCGCTCGCGATGCCAAGCAAAAGAACGATCCAGCATACAACGCCCGCATGGCGCAGCTCTATCGCGAGGTCGTATTGAAAGAGAAGCAGCCGGTCTCGGAGAACGGGTTCATTCCGCTCAATAGATTGGCGACCCCGGCCAACGGAAACGGCCACCATGGCCTTGCGCCGAAGCCGGAAGTGGAAGAGCCAGTCCTGGGAGATTAAAAGAACTACATGGGGCGGCCCTTTCGGCCGTTAGATCGTGCGAAGCTCGACTCCTGGAGACCGCCGAATCTGGCGGTCTTCTTGCTGTTCCATCCGGTTGCTGGATCTGTCAGCTATCCTGATTCCTCTCCCTCACTGTGGAAGAAAACTTCCTGTGATAGACTCTCGCGGTTAATCTTCCGTACGTCGGTATCCACAGCGTTTCGCACGTTGCTTCGCGAGGAGGTCCTTGTGCATTTCACTTTTTGTCAGCACCTCAAGTCCATCTTCCTGGCAGTTGTACTGGGCCTAATTTGCATGGGGGTCTTGTCGCCGGCAACCGCGGGCACAAGTAGCACGCCTTTGTTGCTGCGAAAGCCTACCGTTAGCCGAACCCAGATTGCGTTCAGCTACGGCGGAGATCTCTGGATCGTGGACCGCAATGGAGGCGAAGCTCGGCATCTGACCAGCGATGTAGGGATTGAGACCGATCCCTTCTTTTCTCCCGACGGCTCCATGATTGCTTTCACCGGCGAATATGACGGGAACGAAGACGTGTATGTTATCCCGGCCTCGGGCGGGATTCCCAAGCGCCTCACCACGCATCCCACGCAAGACCAGGTTGTGGGCTGGACACGTGATGGCAAGCGCGTCTTATTCCGCTCGACTCGAAACAGCTGGTCGCGTTTCAATCGTTTATTTGCGGTTAGCGTGGAGGGAGGCTTGCCGGAAGAACTGCCTCTGCCCATGGCGGAAGAGGGCTCCTACTCGCCGGACAGTTCGCATCTCGTCTACATCCCATTTACAAATTTCAAAGAATCATGGGGTTTCCAGCGGGGCCTGAAACACTATCGCGGCGGTACCGCTTCGCCGGTATGGATCGCCAGGCTGTCTGATTCGAGTGTCGAAAAGCTGCCGCGCAAGGATTCGAACGACTCCGGTCCGATGTGGTTCGACAATCGGATCTATTTCCTCTCTGATCGAAATGGCCCTGTGAGTCTTTTTGCCTATGACACCAAGACCAAACAGGTCAGTGAGGCCATCACTAGCGATGGTACGGATATCAAGTCAGCCTCGATGGGACCGGACGCCATCGTGTATGAGCAATTCGGATCGATTCACCTCTTCGACCCAGCTACTGACAAACAGCACGCGGTCGATATCCATGTAACGGGGGACTTCCCGGCGGTTCGAGCTCACTTCATCAAAGCGGCCGACCAGATTCAGAACGCAAACATTTCGCCGACAGGCGCCCGGGCGGTATTTGAAGCTCACGGCGAAATCCTGACCGTCCCGGCAGAACATGGAGACATTCGCAATCTCACCAATTCGCTGGCGGTAGCCGATCGTGACCCGGCGTGGTCGCCGGACGGAAAATGGATCGCCTACTTCTCCGATGAATCTGGCGAATACGCGCTGCATTTACGTTCTCAGGATGGCCTCAGCGATACAAGAAAGATAAACCTTGGAACTCCTGCAAGCTTCTATTACTCACCGATCTGGTCTCCGGACAGCAAGAAGATCGTATACAGCGATAAGCAGTTGCACCTGTGGTACCTGGAGATCGAGGGAGGGAAGCCGGCGCTAGTAGACACCAATCCTTACGACAACGGCCCCGGTTCTGGGTTCAATCCCGTCTGGTCGCCGGATAGCCGCTGGATTGCCTATACCCGCCAGCTTACCAGCAGCATGCGCGCCGTTTTCATTTATGGCCTTGAGGGGAAGGCCACGCACCAAGTGACCGATGGCATGAGCGATGCCGCATTTCCGGCGTTTGATGCGAATGGAAGGTACCTCTACTTCACAGCCAGCACCGACGTTGGGCCAGTCCTGGCCAGCAGCATGGCAGGGTTCAAGGTGCCCGTCACTCGAAACGGATATCTGATCGTTCTCAACAAAGACCTGAAATCGCCCCTGGCGCCGCAGAGTGACGAGGAGAAAATCGAAGTCCAGAAGTCTGCAGCAGCGATCGACAAGCAGAAAGCACCTCCACAGATAGATGAATGCTCCGTAGAGGAGCAGCAGAAAGGCAGCGAAGCAGCCAAAGAAGAAGCCGCGAAAGACACGGAGAAGGAAAAAGATAAGAATCCAAGCGCGAAGAAGGACGAGAGCAAAGCGAAGGAAGTCACGCCAGTTCGCATTGATTTTGAAAACATCGATCAGCGGATCCTGGCCTTGCCTTTCCCTGGCCGCAACTATGGCGGGATGCTGGCGGGTAAGACGCACATCTTATTTTTGCTGGAAGGACCAACAGTCGATGACGGCAGCAGCGACGGGCGACAGATTGTTCACAAATTTGACCTCTGCTCGCACAAAACCGACAAGATACTCGACAACATCGGAAACTTTCTCGTATCGGCCAGTGCCGAGAAGGTCTTGTACGAACAGTTGCCGGAAGCGAAACCCGAGTCTGCCGGCGGCTCGGATCAACGTCCTCATGGGACCTGGTTCATCAAGTCCATCGCAAGCTTAGGTAAACCGGCGGACCCTGCGAAAACAGAGGCCACTGGCGCCTTAAAGCTGGATTCGATGGAAGTGGCCGTCGATCCACGCGTCGAGTGGAAGCAAATGTATCGCGAGGTGTGGCGCATTGAGCGGGACTTCTTCTACGACCCGAACTTGCACGGCGCGGACATCAAATTGCTGACGGCAGCTTATGAACCGTACGTCGACAACGTCATGAGCCGGGCTGACCTCAACTACATCTTTGCGGATATGTTGGGCGAGATCACGGCGCAGCATGTTTATATTTCCGGCGGAGATCGACCCGAGGTGAAGCACGTGAGTGGCGGCCTTTTGGGCGCTGATTACATGATCGATCATGACCGCTATCGCTTCTGGCATGTTTATCGTGGCGAGAACTGGAATCCAGACTTGCGCGCTCCTCTCACCGAGCCGGGGGTAAATGTCAGAGAAGGGGAGTACCTGCTGGCGGTGAACGGTCGCGAACTGCACGGAAGCGACGAAATCTTCAGTTTCTTTCAGGAAACCGCCGGCAAGTCGGTTCAGCTGAAAGTCGGCCCGGACCCGAGCAGCAAGGGTGCCCGCACCGTCAGCGTAGTGCCCATTGGCAACGAACGCTCGCTGCGTATGCGCGCCTGGATGGAACTGAACCGTGCGACGGTGGACCGGCTCAGCCAGGGACGTCTCGCCTACGTGTATCTGCCGGACACGGGAGAGAATGGTTACACGAACTTTAACCGCTATTACTTCGCTCAGTCCGACCGCAAGGGAGCGGTTATCGACGAGCGCTACAACGGCGGCGGCTGGATTGCGGACTACATTGTGGACTGGTTGAAGCGTCCGCTGCTGGCGGCCGCCATGAATCGAGACGGAAAAGACGACTTGATCCCGCGGGCAGTCTTTGGGCCCAAGGTGATGTTGATTAATGAATATGCGGGTTCCGGAGGGGATGCCCTGCCCTGGATGTTCAAACGGCTCGGCACCGGGCAGCTGATTGGTACCCGCACCTGGGGCGGACTAATCGGAATTGGCGGATACCCGACTCTCATGGACGGTGGGAGGGTCACTGCCCCGCGCTGGGGCGTCTACAACCCTGAGAGTGGCGAGTTTGACGTAGAGAACAAGGGTGTACCGCCGGATGTCGAAGTCGAACTCGACCCGGCAGCCTGGCGGCAAGGGGGCGATCCGCAGCTCGAAAAAGCGATTGCAGTCGCACTCGATGAGCTACAGCAGCACCCGGTTCCAGAAGTCAAGAGGCCAAAATATCCGGTGTACAACTGGCCTGCGATTCGCAGCGCCGCCAGTTCGGCGCAGAAACCGGGCGGGCAGAATTAGGGAGCCCAGCCAAGTTTCTGAGGAATCTCTCCTGTCCTTTTGCTTGATGGCTTACTTTGTTCTATGAGGACACTGATTTTGTGCTTAACTGAAAACTCGAAACCCGAAACCGGAAACTATTCCTGACAGCCCTCTTTCTGCGCCCTGCCCGCATCACACTTAGTACCCGGTCATAAGGAGTGAGAATGCGCAAAACAATTGTGGGGTTGTCGTGTGTCTTTTTTCTGTCTTTAATGGCGATGGCTCAGGAGAGCGCGTCACGAGCTGTCGTATTCGGTGGCTATTCCTATCTTAGGAACGGCAGCAATGGCTCAAATGGCTGGGAAGGCCAGGGTACGTTTAACCTCACCCGATTCCTGGGTATTACGGCGGACGTGAGCGGAAACAGCCGCAATCTGCTGTCTCTGCCGGTTCCGCTGATCGCACCTTCCGTTACGCAGAACTTTTCGGAATACCTGTTCGGCCCGACGGTGTCGACTGGTTTCGGGCGCAGTGCTGTGTTTGCGCACGCGCTGTTCGGGGTTGTGCGTTCGAGCCTAGATGCCGGCGTCAGTGTGCCGGTTGTTGGAGGGATTTCAGCGCCAGTAACCAGCGCTAGCGCCTTCGCGATGGCCTTCGGTGGCGGGCTCGATCTGGGCTTGAGCAAGCACATCGCTCTGCGCGTTGCCCAGGTGGATTACGTCCGCTCACAACTCAGTGGCCTAGACGCCTTATCGACCGGCCTCTTTGGTAACGTGGGGGGACATCAGAACGACTTGCGCTACTCGGCGGGTATCGTCTTCAGGTTCTAGAACGAGCTTGAGGGAGGAGCAGGCAGCTTTGCCTGCTCCTTGTCGTCTTTTGCTTATCCGGTTGTTTCATCTAGGCACAAGTTGTCAGGCATTCTATTCGAGCTTCACACAAGATATGGTAGTTTGCTGAATCAACCGGATAAGCAAGTGTCATCTAGGCCCGGCCGGACTTAAGCAGCGCATCGAGCGCGTCGGGCAAACTGGGGAAGGTGAGGAACAGCGATTCGACGCGCGTAATCTCGAACAGCTTGCCAACTCGGTCGTTGACGCCAGTCAGCACCACCCGTCGTCCGGTCTTCTGAACAGAAATATACGCGGAGACCAAGGAACCGAGCCCAGCGGAATCCATGTAGGGGACTTCGCTCAGATCAAGAAACATAATGGGCGCATGGTCACGCCGCATCGCATTCTGAAAAGAAGCGAGGTTCTCCATGGTCAGAGGGCCCCTGAGGCGAAGAATCCCCGGTTCTCCCTGTTCTATTACGAGCGGTTCTGAGTTCATCGGCAACATTGTATTCAAGGCGTCGCCAGGTGTGCCAGCATAGGGCAACAACCGGGCTATCTTACCATTGACTTTGTCATCTTGCGCGGCTAGCCTTGGGGAGAAAGTAGATTACCGATGCGAACCCCAACCGCCATCCTCTAAGCATTTTGTTTCGGCCTCCTGCATGGCTTTCGCCAGGAGCTGACTCCGTTCTATCTTCACCTACTTTTCTGAACCGCATCATTTCTGCTCCTTTACTTGGGGCAGAATCTGGAGAAACAAATGAACCAGCTCGCGCTCGGAGTCCAGGACATCGTCAAGATCTACAACTCTCGCCGCGGTGAACCGCTGCGAGCGGTCGACGGCATGAGCTTTGCCGTGTCTGCGGGGACGATCTTTGGCCTGCTCGGGCCCAATGGTGCTGGGAAGACGACCTTGCTGCGGATGCTCACTACCCTGAGCCGCCCCACGAGCGGCTCGGCTTCGATTCTTGGAATCGACGTGATGCAGAAGCCGCTGGAAGTACGTCGTCGAATTTCGTCGGTGATCCAGGAAACAGCCGCGGAGCTGCTGCTCAGCGTGCGCGATAACCTGATGACCTTTGCCCGCTTTCATGGGCTGGATCGTGCAACTGCAGTCCGGCGTGCCGACGAGGTCATGGAGCGCTTTCAGTTGACGACTTATGTCGATCGCAAAGCGCAAGACTTGAGCGGGGGCTATCGCCGTCGTGTCCAAGTAGCCAAGGTATTCATGGTGGAAACGCCGCTGCTGTTTCTCGATGAGTTCTCGACTGGCATGGACCCAATTCTCAAGCGCGACATTATGGCGCAGTTGCGCAAGGAGGCGCGAAAAGGCAGGACCATCGTGCTGACTACTCAAATCCTCAATGAGGCGGAAGAACTCTGCGACGACATCCTGATCATGGACAAAGGAAGGCAAGTGGCCCGTGGCGACCTCAACACGCTGAAGCTGCTGTCGCAGGGTGTTTATGAGATCAGCATGACTTTTGACAAGATGCCCGAACAGATCGAAGCCGAGCTGGCACAGTTCGAGACGCTGCGCGCGCACATTAATCAGAACTCGATAGAGGTGGCGTTCAAGGCGCCCGAAGGAAAGGTGCTGGACATGGTTACCCTATTAGCCCGCAATCGGCATGTCTTGCGGGTGGAGGTCAACAGCGCCAACCTGGAAGATATCTTCGTCGAGCTCATGCAGAGGAGATGAGGGTCATGAACGCGCTTACTGCCATGCTTTATCGCGAAACCAAGATTCGCACCACCAATCTCACTTTTATCTTCTGGGACCTGCTCTATCCGCTCTGCTACATGCTGGTATTCGGGGTGGGGGTGAACTCGGCGCTGGGATCGCCCTTCGGCTCTGCGGGGGTGGATTACAACGCATTTTTCCTGGGCGGGGTTTTGGCGATGGCTAGTTTCGGTATCGCAGCCAATACGTCGTGGTCGTTTTTTCTGGATCGCGACAACGGGATCTTTTTCGAGATGCTCACATACCCACTTAGCCGGGCTGCTTACCTCGTCGGTAAGGTATTGTTCAACGTGGTCATTGCTCTGTTACAGGCGGCGATCACCATTGCTTTAGGGCGGCTGCTGTTCGGCATCCACATGCGGTGGGACCTGGTCCCATTGGCCTTTGTCGGAACGGCCATTGGAACGGCAGGATGGTTCTTCTTCTATTCCATCTTTGCTCTGAAGACACGCCGGAATGACGTCTTCAACAGCGTTACCTCCGTCTTTTATTTCGTTTTCCTTTTCGCCAGCTCCATGTTCTACCCGCTGGAGCCGCTGCCCCGATGGCTCCGGGCCGCGGCCAGCGTCAACCCGATCAGCTGGCAAATTGACTGGTTCCGATACACCTCGATTGGACTGGGCAATGCGCATCGAGCCGCCATCGAGGGCCTGGCTTTCCTGGTTTTCGTGCTTGCGTCGTTCGGGTATGCAGTTCATTGTCTGCAGCAACAGGAGTAGCTAATAGCCTTTAGCTCCTAGCGCTTAGCTTGTGGCTCAAAAACTCCGTGCCTCTGTGCCTCCGTGGCCGGTTGAAGAAAGATGTAACCATTTTCGTGCTGGACAAGTAATCGAGTAGAGAAGGAAAAAATGGAGCTGCCTGGGCGATTCGCGGCGGGCGATATCGAAGCTTTCGAGGCGCTCTTTCGACAGCTCCAGAGCGAGGTCTATGGCTGGATCGTTCGCATCGTCCGAGATCCCGGCATTGCGGAGGACTTGACCGTGGAGACATGCTGGCGAATCTACCGGGCGCGCGCACGCTTTGATCCAACCAGGAATCCCGTGCCCTGGGCCCGGCGAATCGCCACCAACGTCGCTTTGGATTATCTGAAGGGTAGGAAGCCTGAAGCCGAACTGCCTGTACAGATCCCGGGAGCCCTTTCGCCCGATCCGGTAGTCGCGCACGAACTGCAGGATCAGATTCAGCTTGCATTCCATCGCCTGCCACCGAGATTGCGGATCGCAGCCATGCTGGCGTTGGTGGAAGAAAGAACCTATGAGGAAATTGCGGACGCTTTAGGTACTACGGCTGGTGCAGTCAAGCTGCGAGTCTTCCGCGCCGTCCGGATCTTGCGAAAACAATTAAGCAACTTGGGTTTAAATCCATCATGGAAAACGATGACAAAGAAATTCGGGGAATCCTGAAGTCAGCCTTTCCGCCCGTAGCGAGCGCGCCGAGCCGCGACCTTTGGCCGGAGGTGCTGAGACGGTTCGACCAACGCGTAATCAACACGCCCTGGTACGACTGGGCCATGCTTGCCTTGTTGGTATGCGTGCTGTTCCTGTTTCCAGGGTTCATACCGGTGCTCTTGTACCACCTGTAAGGAGGTCGTTATGAAACAACATCCTTATCTCCGCGCCTATCTGGCAGGAATCGCTGTGCCAACCTGCTTTATGCTGGTAGTGTTGGCTGCTTTCTGTATTGCGCGGTTTGTCTATCGAATCCCGATTCCGATCGAGCGCGCGATCGTGTTTCCCATGGCGCTGATCCCAAATATCTTTGGCGCATGGAACATGCTTTACCTGGCGCTCGGGCCACGGCATCACCTGCCCCTCGGATTCCATGGAGCAATTCTGCCCCTCATTCTGGTTCCGCTGGGTGCCCTGGTGGCTACAAAACTGGGCTTCCTGACTCCAGTTGACCACGGATTCGTTTGGTTCCAGCTCGTCAGGATCGAATACGTCCATTTCGCCCTGTTCTTTCCCCTCGCGCTGGTGATCTATTACCTGGTCTGGAAATACCTGGTGGGATTCCTGAACGGTATGCTGGGAATATCTGCGTAGCCAATCCGAACTGGGCCGCTTAGGGCGGCCCAGTATCTTAACTTAAGCTGGGCGGCACTTACCTTCTTCGCCCTTTTGTCCCAATTGTTTACAATAGAAAGGTTTGTGCCTTCCCGCCGGGAGGGCCCGTATAGCATTTCAAAGCCTCGGGATTCGTTAGAACTTTGCAACAGCCAACCCACAATTCTGGCCAGCCAGTCCCGCGTGTGCATTGGCGGGTGGAAGGCAGCCTTCTCGACCTCACCACGGTGAAGCCCGTCGCCTTTTTCACCTGGAATGCGCAGACCTTTCTGCAACGCTGGGTCCGCCGTGGTCTGGTCCTGCTTCTGGCGGCCTTGCGTCCCATCCTTTACGGAATCCATCGCGTGTTTGCCACCCGGGTTGTGCACACCGTGTTGCGCGGAGTCAGCCGCGACCGGCTCGACTTGCTGGGCGAAGAATACTTCCAGTACAAGCTCAAGCCTTACTTGAAACCGGAGGGCGTGCGCCAGCTCAGGGAACTGGTGAACACCGGGGCCAACGTGGTCTTGGTCAGCCAAGTCGTGGACCACGTCATGCGTCCGCTGGCCAAGTATCTTGGGGTGAACTGGCTTATCGCCAATCGGCTCGAGTTCCGCGATGGCATTGCGACTGGGCGTCTGCTCAGCCCTGTCATTCGTCCGCGCGGGCTGTTTGCCTGGATTAGCGAAGCTGACCCCAACGGCAGCCGTTCACCCGAGCAGCTGGTGCGTGATCTCGGCTTTGCCAACACGGAAGCCCTGAATGCAGCGACGTACTCGGCCGAGCGCCAAAAGCAGATCCTGAACCGCCCCATCGTGCACTTTGAGGGCCGCCGCCAACTCCATCCGCTGTCGGTACGCAGCACACTCACCGGCAGGCACATCATGCTGATGGGCGTGACCGGCTTCATTGGTAAAGTCTGGCTGGTCAACCTGCTATCCGACTTGCCGGAAGTGGGCTGCATCTACCTGCTCATCCGGCGGCAGAAGTCGAATCCCGCGCTGCGGCGTTTTGAAAAGATGGTTGAGGAATCACCGGTCTTTGATCCTCTTCACGAGCGCTACGGCGCTGGTCTAGGGCGATTTTTAGCGGAACGCGTGGAGGTTGTTGAAGGCGATGCATCCCAGCCGGGTCTTGGATTGTCCCCAGAAATCGCCACTCGCCTGCTCAGCCGGCTGGATCTGGTTGTTAATAGCTCGGGCTTGACCGACTTCAATCCCGACCTGAGGGATGCTTTGACGACGAACGTCGATGCTGCCATGCACGTCCTGGATTTCGTGCGCAGGTCCGACCACGCTGGCTTGATCCATCTTTCCACGTGCTACGTTGCGGGAGCGCGCGACGGCCGTGTTGGCGAGAAGCTCCGCCCCAACTACACGCCTGCCGGTATATCTAACTTTGACGCCGAACGCGAGCACCAGGCTCTGTATGAATTGATTGCTGGCGCCGAGAAGATGGCGGAGAATCCCCAGATCACGGCTCAGCTACGAAACGAGGCTCTCGGCAAGGAGCACGCGGCCAAAGACCTGCGCGGCACGGCCCTGGAAAATCAGATCCGCAAGAACCGCATACGATGGCTGCGCAATCATTTGGTCGAGGCCGGCATGAAACGCTCCCGGGAGCTGGGATGGCCAAACACTTATACATTCACGAAAAGCCTTGCCGAGTCGTTGATCGCGAAGTACAGCAGTGGCCTGCCGATTGCGCTGATCAGGCCGGCGATTGTCGAGACCTCGGTACGAAGACCCTTTCAGGGTTGGAATGAGGGCATCAACACCTCGGCTTCGCTCTCCTACCTCCTGGGTACGTACTTCCGCCAACTTCCCAGCAATGAGCACAAGCGCCTCGACATTATTCCCGTGGACTCAGTCTGTCGCGGCATGACTTTAATTGCGGCCGCCGTGATCGAGCGTCGCCACGAACCGCTGTACCAGTTGGCGACCTCCGTCACCAATCCCTGCGACATGCGGCGGTCCATCGAATTGACCTCGCTGGCCCACCGCAAGCACTATCGGGCGCAGGAGAGCCTGGAATACTGGCTACGCCTCCGGTTTGACGCGATTCCTGTTTCGAAGGAGCGATACAACCGTATGTCGGCGCCGGCACAGAAGGCAATCATCAAGTCCATCCAACGCATTATGGCACCCCTGCCGCTGAAGCGCCCGCCGCTGGTGAAAGCCGAGCGGAATCTGGAAAAAGTCGAAAAACTCATCGAACTTTTCGAGCCCTTTATCCTGCACAACGAGCATGACTTTGTGGCGGAAAACGTGGAGAAGCTCTCGCACGCAGTGGTTCCCGAGGAGCGTGCCCAGTTCGGCTATGACACCCGCTCGATCGACTGGTGGGAATACTGGATTGACATACACATCCCAGCGCTCCGCCGCTGGACCTATCCTCTGATTGAGGGCCGGCCGCTGGAAGCTCGGCCATCGCGCAATTTTCAGCTTTCGCCTGCCACCCCGGCTGACGGCGAAATGACAGGGACAAACGGAGCAACGTGGCGATTTTCCTGACCGGCTCGACCGGATACATCGGCGCCCATGTGGCCGCGAACTTGTTGGAGCGATATCGCGATCCGCTGAATGTCCTGGTCCGCGCGAAAGACGCCCATGAGTCCGAGGTGCGCCTGTGGCGCGCCCTGCAGTTGCATCTCGATTTCCCAAAGTTCGAAAATTGTCTGCGCTCGCGCATCAATATCTTTCGCGGCGATCTGACAGCCCCGCAGTTTGGCCTTGCCGATGAGGACTATGGACGTTTGGTTTACAACACGGACTCGATCCTCCATTGCGCGGCCTCGCTGAATCGCAGATCGGAGAAGAGCTGCCTCAACACCAACCTGCGCGGCACGCTGGAAGTTGTGCGGCTGGGAATCCATGCCAACCATCATCACGGTCTGCGCCGGATCAGCCATGTTTCAACGGTTGCCGTCGCCGGGATGCGCGAAAATGAAGTAGTGACGGAAGACAAGGCGATTGACTGGGAGCGATCCGATTACGATCCCTACGCCCGTACCAAGAAGTTTTGCGAGCACATGATTCGGCAGTTGCTGCCGGATGTTCCACGCACCATATTTCGCCCCAGCATTGTGCTCGGCGACAGCCGCTATGCGGCCACCACGCAGTTCGACATGGTGAAGGCTTTCGTCTTTCTGGCGGGCTTGCCAGTGCTGCCATTCCACCCTGACGACCAGGTTGACATCGTCAACGTGGACTTCGTTGCGGATGCCATTGCAGCGCTCCATCAGAAAGATCAGCCGCGCTATGACATCTACCATCTTTCCTCCGGGACAGGTTCACAGACTTTTCGCCAGCTTACTGAGTCACTGGCTGCCGCGCGAAAAAAGCGCGGTCCGATCTTCGTTCCTGGACTGGAGAAGCCATTTACGGCAACGGTAAACGTGCTCTCGAACTGGAAGGGTTCGCTCGGTTATGGTGCGTCGCTGATGAAGGTTTTCATGCCGTACCTGGTATGGAACACCGTGTTTGATAACACCCGAGTTACTACAGAACTGGGTCGCAAGCCGATTCCGTTTTCGCAATACAGCTACCCCCTGTTGAAATTCAGCCGCGAGAATCATTTCACCTTCAAGTACCAGGATTGGCCCACGGCTGCTGTGGGAGGTTCTGCCGCATGATGGATTTTGTTTTGCAGGCTTGGGTCAGCGGTCTGATCGAAAGCGAGAAACTGGGCTGGATGCTGGGTAAAGGCAAGCCTTGGCAGCCTGGTGAAAAGTTGAAACTCCTGTTTGCTGGCTATAACGGTACGCGTAACACGGGGTCGGATGTGCGGGTTGAGGAAATGCTGCGCCAGATTCGCCACATCCTGGGGGCGGACAGGGTCGAATTCAGCGTCATGTCGCAGAATTTCGATTTCTCACGAGGCTACTTCCAGAACACAAAGCAGGTCCACTTGCCCGACGTCTATCCGCCGTTTCTGGCTCGAGAAGTGCCGAAGCACCACGGGGTCATTGCCTGCGAAGGGTCCACTTTCAAGAGCAAGTTCGCGAACGCCCTGACCAACATGATGATTGGTTCTTTGGGGATCGCGGCGGCGCAGAACAAACTCTCCGTAGGCTACGGTTCGGAAGCGGGCCACATGGACCCGATGATCGCGAAAATGTGTGCCCGCTACTGCAAGAACTCGCTGGTCATCACTCGCAACGTGGAATCCCGCAAGATTCTGCGGGATTTGGGAGTGCCGACCGAACTGGGCACCGATACCGCCTGGACCTTCGAGCCGCTGCCGGTCGATTACGGAAGGAAGGTTCTGGCCGGTGCCGGCTGGAATGGCCACACGCCGGTTATGGTGGTCTGTCCGATTAATCCGTTCTGGTGGCCGGTGAAGCCGTCGGTGGCCAAATACGTGGCGCGTAGGACAACCGGAGCGTACGCAGATAGCCACTATCGCACGATTTATTTCCAAAAATCGGGACCTGAGGTGGATTTCGCGTTCGATCGCTATATCACCGCAGTGGCTAACGGAGTTGCCGCCTTCCGCCAACAGAGAAACGTATTTGTTGTTATGGTCGCCACCGAGCGGCTAGATGCGCACGCCTGTCATCTGATTTCCGAAAGACTAGGTGGCGTGCCGGTTCTCACCTCAGATGAATATGACTTGTACCAGCTCGTCAGCATCCTGCGGGCCTGCCACATGATGGTTTCGTCTCGCTATCACGGGATTGTGACCTCGATGCCTGCGCTAGTCCCCTCGGCGGGGGTCACGATGGACGAGCGGATTCGCAACCTGATGCGCGAACGAGGGCACCCGGATCTTCTGATGAATGTTGACGATCCTGATCTGCAGGACAAGTTGGTGGTTGCGCTCGAGAAACTGGCGACCGAGGGCGACCGAATCGCGACCGGAATCGGACGCACCGTGGCAAAGAATTTGAAGACAATGGCCCGGATGGGTGTGTATTTCGAAGAGGAGTTACAGCGCAGGTATCCTGAATTTCCTACCCGACAGGGAGAGTTGAGCTGGGAAGACTACCTGCCGCCGCTGAGCCCCGACCTGCATCGGCTGCTGGAAAAATACGAGGTCTCTGGAAGAGAGCAGCTAGCACCGGCAGCGGCGGATTAGAGTCGATGGCGGGCGGGGCAAAGACCCGCTTCCACACCGGGGGTGAGAGACCTGCACGCGCGCTTCTTGCCTATTCAATGAGTGTCGTCGAGGACATCTTCGCCCGATTGGAAAGGACTGACAGGCCAGTCCTCCAGGAGATTCGTGACACCGACATCATCTCGGTCACGGGTCGCGAACTCCTGGAACTCGTCGGCAAAGCTCGCGGTTTTTTCTCCACACGCGGTCTGAAGAAAGGCGATCGCTGCGCCCTGCTAGCGCACAACAGCATACGCTGGGTGGCCATGGATCTGGCCATGATGGCAGAAGGAGTAATTGCAGTCCCGCTTTATGCCCGCCAATCCCCGGCAGAGCTTGTCGCCATGATGAAAGACTGCTCACCATCACTCATCTGTTGCGGAGACGACAACCTTCGCATGGGGATCGTCGAACCATGGCCGGAAGGGCCGAACCAATATCTGTTCGATCAGATCTTCGCGAGTGCCGGGAGTGACAGGGAAAAAATCCAGCTCGCCGATTCCGACCCAGTCACGATTATTTACACCTCCGGAACCTCGGGAGAAGCCAAGGGTGTCGTCCTCAATGCGGGCAATATCGCTCACATGCTGGGTTGCACATCAGGCAGGCTGGATCAGCTGATGGGCGAGAAGCATCGTCAAGAATGGGTTTTTCATTACTTGCCGTTCTGCTTCGCTGGCTCCTGGATCATGCTGCTGACCTGCTTGTTGCGAGGCAGCGTCCTCACATTGAATACGGATCTCGGCAAACTTGCTGCTGAAATGCGTACCGTCGCCCCCGACTACTTTCTGAACGTTCCCGCGCTGCTGGAGCGAATGCGTAAAGCCGTGGACCAACAACTGTGGCAAACCGGCGGCTTAGTCTTGGGTATCTACAGCCGGGCCAAAGCTGCCTGGACCCGCAAATACGAGCATCAATCCCGCTGGGGCGATTCCATCTGGTTAGGCTTGGCGAATTCACTAGTCTTTCCCGCGATCCGCAAGAAAATGATCGGAGCCAATCTGAAAGCGCTGATCTGCGGCTCAGCGCCACTCAATCTTGAAACTCAGCTTTTTTTCATGATGCTGGGGATTCCGGTCTTACAGGTTTACGGTCTCACCGAGACAACTGCCATCTGCACCATGGATCATCCGCGGCATGTGGAGCCCGGCCGCGTGGGCCCGGCGATCCGTGGAATCGAAATGAAGTTGGGCGAGAACGACGAAATCGTCGTGCGCGGCCCGAATATTTTCCCCGGCTACTGGAATCGCCCGCAGGAAACTGCCAAGGCGCTGCGTGACGGCTGGTTTCACACCGGCGACCAGGGAGAGGTTGATGGGGCAGGGAACTGGCGCATCATCGGCCGTATCAAGAACCTGATCGTTCTCCTCTCCGGCCACAAGGTCGCCCCCGAACCGATCGAAGACGAATTGCTGCCGCACATCCCGGACGCACAACAGGTGATACTAGTAGGCAACGGACGCGGATATCTGTCGGCGATCGTGACCGGCGAGGTTATTGCCAAGAAGGTCCAGTCAGCAGTCGATGAGGTGAATGAGCACCTGCCGCACTACAAGCAGATCCGCGCCTTCCACATTCATCAAGAGCCCTTCAGCATCGGCAACGGCCTGCTGACTGCGAACGGCAAGGTCAAGCGAGACCTGATTTCGACGCGGCTCCACAATGATATCGAGGCTCTGTACCAGGCGAGGCAGGCCTCATGAGCTCCGGGCGAAGCCGGGACGACACCATGGCGGGTTTCCGGGGCGAGGCTCTCAGCTGGGAGCTACGGGACGGGGTAATCGAACTCGCTCTGCATCGCCCGCCTGGCAACGAGATCGGCACGCTCATACTGTGCGAACTGGAGAAATTCGTCGAAGGGTTGGAAGAAATAACGCGCCAGGCGCATGCGCTCATTGTTTACAGCACCATCAAGGCTGGCTTCTCCGCGGGAGCGGATCTGCGCGAACTTTTTGATGGGGCGCAAAGGGTTTCTAAAACCGAGGCGGTGCGTGGCGTCCGTGATTTTCTCGAACGCATCCACCGCGTGATGAACACAATCGACGCTTTGCCTTTAACCACCATTGCTGCCGTCCATGGCGTGACCTTCGGCGGAGGCTTCGAACTAGCTCTGGTTTGCGACCTGATCGTTGCCGACAAGATGGCTCGCTTTGCCTTCCCCGAGCTCCGCCTGGGCCTAATTCCAGGGTTCGGTGGAATCCCTCGCCTGAAGCGTGATCTAGGAAACGCGGTCGTACGCGACCTGCTGCTTACTGGTCGCAGCTTCAATGCGGCCAAGGCGCAATCCGCGGGACTGGTGAGCCAGACCGTAGCCGAGGGCGAATCGTTGCGTATCGCACGTTCCACGGCTGCTCAGCTCAAGAAGTTTGACCGCCAAACGGCGAGTGCCGCCAAGCGCTTCATCAAGCCGGTTCCGTATGATGAACTTAAACGCGAGATCGACATTTTTTGCGAGTTGTTCACCAAACCCGCAGTAGAAGCGGGACTAAGAAAATTCGTGGAGAGCACAGACGCGCAACCGTACTTGCCGTGAGTGTGGGGCGGGTCTCGGATCCGCCAAGACCGGTCAAAGGCACGTCTCCACACGAACTCAGGGTGGCAATTTCTCGATAGAGATGAGACCCTATGGCTCCGATGCCAAGTCCTAATCAGACCCTTAGAGAAGTCCTGGATCTCGCTGCCGCGCACTTCAAGGTGCCGCGCGAGAAGCTTACGCCCGACGATGATTTCTTTAAGACCCTGGGGATCGACAGCCTGCAAGCGTTGGACCTGCTCACCCGGCTCGAGCAACACTTCAATGTCGAGCTACCGGATTACGAACTGCAAGGCGTTTCCGACTTCAGGACCTTGGCCGATAGAATCCAAGCCAGACGGTAGAATTGTGATTGCTGATTTCTGATGGTTGATTGGCGGGCGGCATGCCCGATCCGCCATCGATAAGCAAAATTCAGCCATTTCATGTTGGATCTCACGCAATATACGTGTCTAGGCGCAGCCCTGCGCGATGCGCTCGATCGCTGGCCCAACGAGACTTGCCTCATCGAGTCGGACCGAGACCGCGAGAAGTTGCGGCTCACCTATTCGGATTTTAAGGCGCTGGCTCGGCGTCTGCTGCGCGCCTTGCAGGATGCGGACCTCAAGGGGGGCGATCGGGTGGCAATCATCATGACCAACCAGTCAAAGTGGCTGGTTTCCGCCTATGCCATTTTCTATGGGGGCGGTGTGCTGGTTCCGCTCGACTACAAGCTCAGCCCGGTCGAGCACCTTCAACTCTTGGCGCACTCCAAGGCGAAGTTTCTGATAGTCGAGTACTACCTGTGGCGAGCCATGATGCAGTCGCCTGAGCTCAAGAATGTCAAAATGCAGCTGGTGCTGGTTACCGAAGCTCCGGCAGGAGTCGACTTGGCTGGGGCCTACCGTTGGGAAGAATTCCGCCGCAAAGGGGAGCCAGCGTTCGTCAATCGCCAGAAAGAAGATGTTGCCTGCATCGTCTATTCTTCCGGCACGGGCGGCCGTCCGAAGGGATGCGTGCTTACGCACGAGAATTATCTCGAGCAGTGTCGGGCACTGACTGCCTGGTATCCGTTTTGGCCGGGCGTGGCCTATCTCAGCATCTTGCCCACCAATCATGCGATTGATTTCATGGTGGGATTTGTCGGACCCTTTGTCTGCGGTGCGTGTGTGGTTCACCTGCGTACCTTGCGGCCGGAGTACGTGCGGGACGCATTTACGCGCTACAAGATTACGTACATGAGCCTGGTGCCGATGGTTCTCAAGAATCTGGAGCGTGGGCTCAGGGCAAAGTTCGAAGAACTGCCGAAATCGAAGAGATTTCAGCTGAATCGCCTGATAGGCCTCAACCGGCTGCTGACACAGAGACGCGCTCGGGTAGGCCTGAGCCGAATCCTTCTGCCGCAGGTTCATAGCGCCTTCGGCGGACAATTGCGCGCCATGTTTACGGGCGGGGCATTTGTCGAGCCTTCGACGCTGCAATTCTTTTATGACCTTGGAATCCCGGTAGCGAACGGCTATGGCCTGACCGAGGCTGGCACGGCTCTCACCTTGAACGACTTCCGACCCTTTCGTTCCGATACGGTGGGCAAGCCGCTTCCGGGCATTGAATTGCGGGTTCTAAATCCGGATGCGGAGGGCATCGGCGAAATCGCGGTGCGCAGCAAGACGGTGATGTCGCATTATCTCGACGATCCGGAGCTCACGGCGCAGACAATTGTAGACGGCTGGCTGCTCACGGGTGATCTCGGGCGCTTCGATGGCAGCCGGCACCTCCAACTCTTTGGCCGCAAGAAGAACATGATCGTTACGGAAGGGGGAAAGAATATCTATCCCGAGGACATCGAGACCGTCTTCGACGGGTTGCCGGTGAGGGAATTCTGCGTTTTTGCCGCGAATTACATCTGGCCGGCGAAGAACCTAGGCCGCGAGATGCTGGTCATCGTCTTGCGACTGGAGCCCGGTCAGGAATTCAACGAAACCTTGCGCGGAGATCTTGCGGCTCGCAACCGACGTCTACCGGACTTCAAGCGCGTGGGCGGTTACGTCGTGTGGGACAAGGATTTCCCCCGCACTGCCTCGATGAAGATCAAGCGTACGGAGTTGGCGGAAGAAATAGGTAAGCGGATGGACCGCAGCTCCGCCGTGGCGGAGTTGTGAAGGACGCCTTCCTGGCAGTGGTCAATCCGGCAGCCGGCGGCGGTCGTTGCCGCAGGCTGGTGGGGCCCGCGCTCGATTTTCTCCGCGCAGCCGGTATTCGCCTCGAGGTCGTTGAAACCCAAGCGCCCGGACAGGCTATTGAACTTGCTCGCGACGCCTATTGCCGCGGATACCGCCGCTTTCTGGCGGTCGGGGGAGACGGCACTTCTTACGAAGTCGTCAACGGCCTGTTCCCGGCGGCACAGAATAGTGATCGACCGACGCTTGCCTTTTTACCACTCGGCACCGGGAACTCTTTCTTGCGCGATTTCAGCGACCAGGGAGTCGAGCACGCGATGGAAGCCTTAGTGGCTGGTAGGGTCCAAAGCTGCGACGTTTTTCGCCTCAGATATAAAGGCGGTCTACTTCACTACATCAATTTGCTCAGTGTAGGTTTCACTGCTGACGTCGCCGCCATGCGCGCCCATCGCTTCAATAATCTCGGGCAACTGGGATATGTGATGGCCATTTTCACCTGCCTGGCGCGCCTAGATCGTCGGCCGTTTCCGCTGCAGGCGGAAGGTGAATCTGAGATTGATCGGCGCCGTTGTTTGTTTCTGGCCTTCAATAACAGCAAATTCACGGGTGGAACCATGATGATCGCCCCCAAGGCGGACGTGAAGGATGGCTTAATCGAATATGTCCGCTGGGGTCCGATTGGGCGCTTGGGGCTGATTCGTAACCTGCCAACGCTTTACGATGGAACCCATATCAATCATCCCTTGGCCTCCCGGCGCGCTGTCCGCCGCATTGATTTTCACTTGAATGAGCCGGTAGACGTGATGGTGGATGGCGAGGTGCTGAGTTTGCATTGCGAGACTCTCGATGTGCTGCCCTCGGCGCTGGATGTCGTAGTATAAAGATGAATCCACGACATAAATCACCAAGAAACGCCAAAACAGAGAAATGTCAGAAGAACGAAGACGAAGACAAGAAAAACGCGAGAAGCAGTCACAACCGCTGCCTATAAGGAAGTATGCGATCATCCTAGTGATCGTGCTCGTCGTGGGTAGCGTCGGGTTCACGGCCAAGTATAAGCATGACCATCGTTACGACGGGTTTGCCAAATGCCTGGCGGGCAGGAATGCCACCATGTATGGGCTTTACTGGTGCGAGCACTGCGCCGAACAAAAGGACATGTTCGGGGCCGCCTTCAGATACGTGCCCTACGTTGAGTGCGGCATTAAAGGACAGCGTGGCCAGCAACCGACCTGCAAAGATGCCGGCCTAAAGCTCTTCCCGACCTGGCAATTCGCTGGTGAACGCCATGAGGGGACGCTGCCCCTGGAGGCCATTAGCGAAAAGACCGGATGCAGCCTGCCATGACGGACCGGTCCCGTCGCATCCTCCTGGTCATCGCGCTGCTCGCGGTGGCAGGCGTAGGGGTCTCCAGTGTTTCGCTCGCTCACCATTACGCCAAATCCAAGACCTCCTACTGTGATTTTGGCGAGACGTTCAACTGCGACATGGTGAACCGCAGCGTGTACTCGGTCGTGATGGGAGTTCCTGTTGCTCTGATTGGGGTCGTGGGATATCTGGCGCTCTTGGCGATGGCAACTGTCTATCGAAGCAAGGCCGAAACTCCGGCGATGCTTCTCATTGGCGCTCTGGCAGGCTTGGCATTTGCCCTGTATCTCACCTACGTGGAAGCTTTGGTCCTGGCAGTGTGGTGTATTCTTTGCCTCTCGTCCTTCACCCTCATTTTTGCGATAGCACTTCTATCCACGATATTGTTCTTCTATTCCAGGCGGAGCGCATCAAAGTTCTCTTCCTGATTCAATTGTGATGCTCCGGTCCTGCTGACCACTGGTCAGCGGCGGGATTGCTTACCCATCCCCGGTCCCAGGCCCGCCGTAGTAAGATGGTCAACCCATCGATAGTCAAAGGAGAGATTTTATGAATCATAGTCGTTGGTGTGTGTTTCCCCGCGCCGTCTCATTCATTCTCCTGTCGGTATTTTGTCTGACTGCCTGGGCCGCCGATCCATATAACGAGAGCCTGTTCAAAGGCATGCAGTGGCGCTCTGTCGGTCCATATCGCGGGGGCCGTGTTTTGGCGGTGGCGGGAGTGCCGGGCGATCCCACTACCTTTTACTTCGGAGGCGTTGCCGGAGGCGTGTGGCGCACCACCAACGGTGGCCACAGCTGGACGCCGCTGTTCGATAAAGAACCGATTTCCTCGATTGGCGCCCTAGCCGTGGCCGACTCCAATCCTAGCGTCATCTATGTCGGTTCTGGCGAAGCCTGTATTCGCGGCAATATCTCATACGGAAATGGGGTCTATAAATCCACCGATGGGGGGAAGACGTGGACCAACATCGGGCTGAAAGATACCCAGCATATCGGCGCGCTGATTGTTCACCCGCGAAATCCTGACATCGTTTATGTGGCCGCTCTGGGGCACGCGTATGGGCCAAATCCTGATCGTGGCGTCTATCGCACCACGGATGGGGGCAAAAACTGGGAGAAGGTTCTCTATAAAGACAATCACACCGGCGCCATTGATGTGGTCTTCGACCCACACAATCCCAATGTCCTGTTCGCGGCGCTCTACCAGGTGCAGCGCACGCCGTGGAGTCTGGAGAGCGGCGGCCCGGGCAGCGGCCTATACAAATCAGTGGATGGCGGGAACTCCTGGAAGCGTCTCGAGGGCAAGGGCCTGCCAACCAGCACCATGGGTCGAATTGGCGTGTCGGTTTCGGGCGCCGATTCCAATCGCGTATATGCGCTCATGGAAGCCAAGGACGCCAGCGGCCTTTACCGCTCCGACGATGGCGGTGACACCTGGACTAAAGTCAACGACGATCAGCGTCTTACGCAGCGTGCTTGGTACTTCACCCACATCTTTGCCGACCCCAGGAGTGTGGACACGGTTTACATGCTCAACACTGGAATGTTCCGCTCCACCGACGGCGGCAAGACTCTGAATCTACTGCCCGCTCCGCATGGCGACCATCATGCGCTCTGGATCGATCCCATCGACCCGCGGCGCATGATTAACGGTAATGATGGAGGGGCGACCGTCAGCGTTGACGGTGGCAAGACCTGGACCACGCAGTACAACCAACCTACGGCGCAGTTCTATCACGTGGCGACCGATAACCAGTTCCTCTACTACCTCTACGGAGCGCAGCAGGACAACAGCACGGTCGGCATTGCCAGCCGCACTGACGATGGCTACATCGGCCGCCAACATTGGTATGACGTGGGCGGAGGCGAGAGCGGCTATGTTGTTCCTGATCCGCGCGACGCCAACATCGTTTATGCAGGCTCGGGCAACGGGTATCTCACACGTTGGGACAGGCGCACGATGCAGGCGCAAGACATCACGGTGTGGCCCGTCGACTACTCCGGTCATGGCGCCAAGGACATGAAATACCGTCTTGGGTGGACGCATCCTATCCTCATCTCTCCACACGATCCCGATGTTGTCTACACGACGGCGCAGGTGGTGTTCAAAAGCACGGATCACGGCCGAAGCTGGACTCCGATCAGTTCCGATCTGACCCGCAACGATAAGAGCAAGCAAGAGTCCTCGGGCGGTCCGATTACCAAGGACAACACCAGCGTAGAGTACTACGACACAGTGTTCACAATCGCGGAATCGCCGGTCGAGAAAGACGTGCTGTGGGCTGGGACGGATGATGGACTGGTGCAACTCACGCGCGATGGCGGCAGGAATTGGGCAAACGTCACGCCCAAAGGGATGCCCGAGTGGAGCCTGGTGAGCTTGATCGATGCGTCACCCCATGACGCCGGCGCCGCTTACGTCGCCCTGGACTGTCACAAGCTCGATGATCTGAAGCCGTATATTTACAGAACCGCAGATTTCGGAAAGACCTGGACCAAAATCACCAACGGGATCCCTGACGGCGCGTACGTGCACGCAGTCCGAGAAGATCCTGCGCAGAAAGGGTTGCTATATGCGGGAACTGAAACGGGAGTTTTTGTCTCTTGGGACAATGGCGCAAATTGGCAGCCCCTACAGTTGAACCTGCCGACTACTCCCATTCACGACCTGGTAGTCAAGAATAATGATCTCGTAGTCGCCACTCATGGCCGTTCGTTCTGGATCCTCGACGACATCACGCCGTTGCGGCAGCTGAGCGCCCAGGCAGCGAATGCAGCGATGATCCTCTACAAACCGGCTGCGACTTACCGCCTGCACTGGCCAGAGTTCTTCGAGCGCCGCCAACCGGTGGGCCAGAACGCACCCAGAGGCGCAGTGGTCTCCTACTACTTCAAGACGGCGCCTAAAGGCGAGGTGACCTTGGAAATTCTCGATGCCCAGGGTGCGGTTGTGCACCGCTACTCCAGCGTCGACAAGAAGGAGGCGGAAACTCCGCCCGAATGGCCGGATCTGGAGCCTCAGCAGGAGAAGATTCCCGCCGAAGCCGGCATGAATCGTTTTGCCTGGGACCTGCGCTACGAGGGCCCGCATAAACTACCGGGCGAGGTGGGCGCCGAGTTTCGCTCCAAAGGGCCGATGGCGCCTCCAGGCGCCTATCAGGTTCGTCTCACCGCGGAAGGGAAGAGTTCCACGGTTCCGCTGGAATTGACGGTGGATCCGCGAGTTAACGTGTCGGCGGCCGACATGCAGAAGGAGTTCGATTTGGAACTCAAGATTCGAGGTGTGCTCAGCGATCTACATGACACGGTGCGCGAGATTCGCGAAACGCGCATGCAGCTTCACACCTTGCGGACTCGCTTGGAAGGCGTGCGCTACAAGCCTATTTCTGAGAGCGGCGACGCCATTAGCAAGAAGATGGCCCCCATCGAGGAGCGCTTGTTGCAAGTGAACGCAAAGAGTTCGGAGGCCAACCTGAATTTCCCCAACATGGCCGACGAACAGCTGCACGGTCTGGCGTTCAGCGTGGAAACCGACGCTGCCCCCACCAAGCAGCAATTCGAGGCCTTCGACGCGCTCAGCCAGGAAGCGACGCCATTGATTGCCCAGTGGAAGAACATCATGTCCACCGACCTGGCGGCCTTGAATGAAATGATGAGGAAGGAAAGCGTTCCGGCAATCTATATCGCGCCGCCGGGGACGGAAACCGGATCGACCAAAGCGGCAGGAGAAAGTAACGAGCATTAAAGCGAGTGGGCGCCGGTTAACGCCGGCGTCCCGCTGCGCTCATCTACCAGATCGGCTTGCCCTTGGGATCGCGAAAGACGAAAGTGTCGCTGCCGCGCTTGATCTCGCGGACCAGAATCGCGTCTACACCTTGAAATGTCGTTTTAATACCCGTGATCTCGACGTCGTCGCCCTTCTGGAAAACGATCTCGTAATTCTTGACTGTCTTGGTGGGCGCGACGTGGACGTCAAAGATTTTGCCGTCGATCTTCACCATTAAATGCGAACCCATCCCGCCGCTGATGGGGCATTCCCGGTCCTTGACTTCGTCCACAGTGCCTTTGAATTTGGCCTCTTTTGAGACATCATATTTGGGCACGTCCGCGTTCTGCTCAGATTTCTGAGACGCAAAGAGGGGTACGGTTGCAATGCCCAACCCGAGCGCCAGAATCAGGACTGGCCAGGTTTTCATGGTCGCTACTCCTTCCCGTCAGGTCCGACAGACAGCCCCTGGCTTCTAGCTGGATTATGACCCCCTTAATGCCAACGCAATGTGATGCTGGTCACATCCGGATGTGAGCCAGGTCATAATACGGGGAGACGGACGGCAAGTGGTTTGGATAGAAGAGTTGCTGCCTCCAGCGATCAGCGGGAATTGTTTCCTGCCTTGGCCAACAGGCGCTCGGCGCGGGCCCGCGTCACATTCATCACCGACGAGTCAGCCATGATCTGCTTAAGAATGGGCGCCGCCGCCTGCACTTCGTCCAAGCCGTTCTGTTTGGCCGCTTCCTCCATTCGCTTCAATTCTTCTTCCAGGGCCAGTTTCTGGTACTTGTACTCGAATTGAAGCCGCTGTGCGAACTCGAGCGTGGCGGAGATGTTCTGGAAAATGGTTGTGAGCTGTTGGACCGGCTGGTTGGTCGTGTAATTGTAGGTGGCGTGAGTGCTCCGCTGCTCGTCTTTATAAGAGAGAGTCTTAGTTCCGGTGCTGGCAACCGCGTGCTTGGCGTAATTGATGTCGCCCGCGAAATACCGCGCCCGGGCGGCCAAGTCAAACATACGCTCGCGATTCGAACCGGAAATCGTAAAGTCATAATGGAAAGGCTGGTCCGAGTCAGAGCCGCCACTTCCTGTGCCACCAGAGGTGTAAGAAGCGTGCCCCGTCGAATCAACTGAAAGTCGGTAGTGTTCTGGAACTGAGCCCGGGAAATCGAGCGTGAATGTGATCGTGGCAGCCTTCTGCGCTGATGCAGACACCCCACAACAGACGACCACCGTAAAGGACAGAAACCACATCGCCAGCTGGCCAGGCAATCGTTTAGACATTGACGAGTCTTTCCTCTACAACATTATGCCAAACCAGGTATTGCAGGGCGGCACGCCTACGCGTCAAATCCTGGGACAGAATCTGTAAACGAGTAGGTCAGGACTAGGGGTACGGGCTGTCTCAGACCGACGCCGCGCTTTGCCGCTGCAACGTGGTCTTGGTGTGCAAGTGGCAAATTGCGATTGCCAGGGCATCGGCGGCATCGGGCGAGTCGGGAGGCGCTTCCAGCTTAAGGAGCCGCGCGACCATCTGCTGAACCTGATGCTTCGAGGCCTTGCCATAACCCACCACTGCCGACTTGATGGAAAGCGGTGAGTACTCGGCGACCTCTATCCCTGCCGAAGAAGCCGCCAGCATGGCCACGCCACGCACTTGTCCCAGCTTGAGCGCCGACTTCACATTGACGGCATAGAACACGTCTTCAATCGCGACGTTTTCAGGCTGGTGCTGGTTAATGACCTCAGATAGACGGTTGAAAACAATCGAGAGGCGACGCGGCAGAGGATCGCGCGGGGAAAGTTTAATGGCGCCGCAAGCGCAGCAACGGATTCCACCATCAGCGGCCAGTTCGACGACTCCATAGCCGGTGTACTCGGTGCCGCAGTCGATGCCCAGAACCCGCACCAAGGAAGTTTACCTCAGCAGCAACGCGGGCGACGTGCCTTGGTGAATTCGTGCTCGCGCATAAAGGCGGCGTAAGCCTCGCGCGAAGGGGCAATCCTCCGCTGCTCCAAGAATCTAGTGTAGGCCGATTCGTCGAAGATCTCGCGCACCGCGGAGAGGAACAAGGAGTACGCGTCGATCACGCCATTTACAAGAAGCCCTAGCTTTCCTCCGCCCGACAGGCGAGGGCGCCTGTCGCTATGTCTGCCTTGGCTGCTCATCCCTGCTCCTCCACGGCGAACCGGCTGGATACAAACGGGGCCTCTTTTACCCGTGCTTCCTTACGCCCAGAGAGCACGCGAATCCATTCGATTCCGGACTCCAGAAGTATGAGCGTGATCATCACGATGAGAATTCCCGTCACCCCTGCGTCCAGGCGGTCATTGAAAATCAGACGGGCACTGCCCGCCGTTCCCGTGATTTGGCGGGCATGGGAAAGGAAGCCAACGCGCGGATTCGGATCAAACACCTTGTGATAGGACGCCGTGAATGTGACCAACACGAGCCACACGAGAGGCACTAGCGTGACCGGCGCGTAGCGCGCTTTGCCAAGCTTGATGATGATGGTGGTCGCGACACACAGAGCGACCGTCGCCAGCAACTGGTTGGAAATGCCGAATAGCGGCCAGAGCGAATTGATTCCCCCCAGCGGATCCTTTACGCCTTGCCACAGGAAATATCCCCATGCGGCCACGATCAAGGCGCTCGTGGACAGGATGCTCGGGTACCAACTGGTTCGGCCGAGTGGTTTCCAAACGTGCGCGGCGGCATCTTGCAGCATGAAGCGGGCTACGCGCGTTCCGGCATCGAGCACCGTCAAGATAAACAGAGCCTCGAACATGATGGCGAAGTGGTACCAGATCGCCATCACGGCTTGTCCCCCCAAGCTATGCGAAAAGATGTGAGCCATGCCCACCGCAAATGCGGGAGCTCCACCTGTGCGGTTGTAGAGCGTCTGCTCACCGACGGCCTGCGCCAGAGAATGCATCTCGGCGGCGGTAACGGGAAATCCCCAACCGCTAATGACGCCAGCGGCCTTCTCTGGCAATTGCCCGACAATTCCGGCCGGGCTATTGATTGCGAAGTAGGTTCCGGGTTGGAGGACACAGGCGGCAATGGTGGCCATGATCGCGACCATGGATTCGGCCAGCATCGCCCCATATCCCACCATCCGCGTCTCCCTCTCCCGCGATATGAGTTTGGGAGTGGTACCGCTGGAGATCAGAGAATGGAAGCCGCTGATGGCCCCGCAGGCGAGTGTAATAAAGGCAAAAGGGAAGATCTTCCCGGCAAACACAGGGCCGGAGCCGTCGATGAAGCGCGTCAGGGCCGGCATGTGCAGCGTGGGATGCAGACCGATGATCCCGACCGCCAGAAGCCCGATGGTCCCCAGCTTGACGAAGGTGCTCAGGTAATCACGAGGGGCCAGCAGCAGCCACACCGGTAGCGCCGACGCCGCAAGTCCATAGAGAATGATCAGGATTGCCAGGGCTGGTGCAGACAGAGTGAAATATCGCCCCACGGACGGCGTGTGCGAAGCCCACTGTCCGCCCCAGATCGCCAGCATCACCAGGATGAAGCCCAATACGGACGTTTCCAGCACTTTACCCGGACGAATGCGGCGCAGGTAAACGCCCATCAACAGGGCGATGGGAATGGTCATGGCGATCGTAAAAGTCCCCCATGGACTCGCTTTCAGGGCGTTCACCACGATCAGCGCGCACACCCCGAGCAGCACGACAATGATGCTGATGACCGCGACATAAGCCACAAAACCGCCTACACTCCCGATTTCATCCTTGGCCATCTCGGTCATGGATTTGCCGTCGCGCCGGACGGAGAACAAAAGAATTACAAAATCCTGGACGCATCCCCCGAAAACCGCCCCGGCCAGAACCCACAAGGTTTCCGGCAGATATCCAAACTGCGCTGCGAGCACAGGGCCGACCAAGGGTCCCGGGCCCGCAATGGCGGCGAAATGGTGCCCGAATACCACCCATTTGTTCGTCGGGACGAAGTCGCGGCCGTTTTCCAAGCGTTCGGCGGGGGTGGCCCGCATGGCATCGAGAGTCAGGACCTTGGCCGCGATGAACTTGCTGTAGAACCGATAGCCGAGAGCATAGCTACAAGCCGCGGCAACTACCAGCCACATGGCATTGATCTGCTCACCCCGGTGCAAGGCGATGGTAGTCACGGCCAGCATGCCCATGAGGGCAACCGTGATCCATACCGCGACACGAAGAGCTTTTGGCATTTGGCTTTATACCAGTAAGAGGGGAGTATTTTGGCGGAATCGCGCGCCTGAGCGCAATCTGGAAAAGAGGCGGTTGAACAGGTTTAATGGTAACCTAAGGGTTCCGACCACGATGGCAGGTTCGTATGTCGCCCCTGGGGACGAGAGTGCCGGACTGCACCGTGGCCAATTCGTCGCCCACGGGTAAACTCATATTTCATAAGAGGAGCAGCCCCATGAAAGTCGGAGTGCTTACCGGCGGTGGAGATTGTCCCGGCCTGAACGCCGTGATCCGGGCCGTAGTGCGCAAAGGAGTCTTTCATTACCAGGACGAACTTGTGGGTTTCATGGAAGGCTGGCGCGGGCTGCTGGAAGACAAGACGATGGCGCTCGACCTCTCTACGGTAGGCGGGATTCTGCCCCGCGGGGGCACGATCTTGCGCACCTCGCGAACCAATCCTGCCAAGCACGGCGACGGACTGCAGAAATGCATTGATGCGCTTAAGAAGCACGGCTGCGATGCCCTGGTGGCCATCGGTGGAGACGACACGCTGGGCGTTGCTATGAAGTTGCACCAGAAGGGCGCGAAAGTCGTAGGCGTGCCCAAGACTATCGATAACGATCTGGCGGGCACCGATTTCACGTTCGGCTTCGACACTGCCGTTAACATAGCGACCGGCGCCATCGACCGCGTGCACACCACCGCCGAGGCTCATAACCGGGTCATCGTGGTGGAAGTCATGGGCCGTGATTCGGGTTGGATTGCTCTTTACAGCGGCATTGCCGGAGGAGCCGACGTCATTCTCATCCCGGAACGGCCCTTCGACATTGAAGAGGTAGCAGAGTTAATCCGGCAGCGGCATGGCCGCGGACGCTACTTCAGCATCGTGGTGGCCGCCGAAGGTGCGAAGTTCGCCACCGATGTCGAACTGCATGATGGCGCCCCGATCGTACAGGACGTCGGCAAGGATGAGTTCGGCCACCTGCGTCTGGGCGGTATCGGAAACGTCCTGGCTCGCGAGATCGAAAAACGTACCGGATTTGAGACCCGTTCTGTCGTGCTCGGGCATATCCAGCGCGGCGGCTCGCCCAGCGCCTTCGACCGAGTGCTAGCCACGCGCTATGGCCTCGGCGCGATTGATATGGTGCATCGCGGCGAGTTCGGCCGCATGGCAGCCCTGCGCGGCAATAAGATCGTTTCCGTGCCCCTCGCCGAAGCCGTCTCGAGCAACCGCAAGGTAGATCCGGAAATGATCGACGCCGCTGCGGGCATCCTCGATAAGCTGGAGAAAGAAAAAGAATCGGTGGCGAAATAATTCTTGATGGTTGATTTTCGATTGCTGATTTCTTGCCGATCCCTTCCCAGGTTGTGGGTGGGCAAAATGATCTAAATCTAAAATCAGCGGCCAACAATTCCTTCATGGCACAGTTCTATGCGCGGCTAGCTCCCTGGCTCGTTTCGCTGTTGGAGTTGGTTCTCGTTGCCCCCGCCCTGATTCTTGTCTGGTTGCGGGTATCCGACCGCCAGCCAAGTAATCTGAGAAAGCTCGAGCATCGCTTCGCTGCCTTGGCGCGCCGCCGCAAGTTAGCCATCGTTTTCGTGGGTTTATTGGTGCTGACGATCAGAGCGGCCCTCATCCCGATTCTTGGGATTCCTCAGCCCCGCTACAACGACGAATTCAGCTACCTGCTTGCAGGGGACACGTTTGCTCATGGGCGTCTGACCAATCCCCCGCACCCCATGTGGGTTCATTTCGAAAGCTTTCATATCATCCAGCAGCCTACCTATATGTCCATGTACGCGCCGGCCCAGGGACTCGTCCTGGCGGTTGGGGAGCGTTTGGGGCACCCGTGGATCGGCCAGATGATCGTTACCGCCTTAATGTGCTCCGCGCTGTGCTGGATGCTCCAAGGCTGGCTGCCTCCGGAGTGGGCGCTTCTGGGTGGCGTCCTGGCGGTTTTTCGTCTCGGCATCCTGAGCTACTGGATGAACACCTACTGGTCCGGCTCAGTGATCGTGCTGGGTGGAGCCCTGGTCATGGGAGCTCTGCCCCGATTGCAGGAGCACCCACATGTTCGGGATGCCGCCGTGATGGCCTTTGGCCTGGCAATTCTGGCCAACAGCCGTCCCTACGAGGGCTTGATCTTCAGCCTTCCCGTCGCGGGCGCCATGCTGGTCTGCCTCGCGGGACCAGATCGGCCATCGGCGAAGTTAGGTGTGCGCCGTATCGTAATACCCATGGTGCTGGTTCTGTTGGTTGCGGCAGTCGCTACAGCCTATTACTACTATCGCGTAACTGGAAGCCCGTTCCGCATGACTTACCAGGTAAACCGCAGCACGTATGCGATGGCGCCCTATTTTTCGTGGCAAAGCCCACGCCCCGAGCCGCTGTATCACCATGCAGTCATGCGTGACTTTTACCGCTGGGAACTTCGCAAATTTGAGGAAGGTCGAACCTTGGGCGGTTTTCTGCGCCACGCCCGGGAGAAGCTTGTTTCCTGGTGGATGTTCTATCTCGGCCCGCTTCTCACTCTCCCTTTGGTTCGGTTCCCGTGGGCCGTCCGGGACCGCAAGATGCGGTTTCCGCTCATTGCGCTTGGAGTGTTTGCTTTGGGCCTGGCGGTTGAGACGTGGACTATGCCGCACTACTTCGCACCGGGTACCTGCTTGCTTTATCTGGTGCTGTTGCAATGCATGCGTCATCTGCGAATCTGGCGCCGCCCGCAACGGACCGGAGCTGCTCTCGTGCGGCTGATTCCAGTGATTGCGATTGCGATGGTCATTCTGCGGGTATCGGCGGCGGCGGCACACGCTCAAATCGAGCCCGCGTGGCCGCGTGGCAATCTCGATCGCGCGCGCATTTTGCGGCAGCTCGAGGATGAACCCGGGCGTCACCTGATTCTGGTGCGCTATGGACGAGACCATAACGTGGACATGGAGTACGTCTACAATCGCGCTGCCATTGATTCTGCCAAGGCAGTCTGGGCCCGCGATATGGGAGAAAAAGATAATGCGGAGTTATTGCGCTACTTCCCAACGCGCAAGTCTTGGCTGCTGGAAGCAGACGCCCCGTTCCCGCAGTTGCTGCCTTATCCGGATTCTTTGCGGAACGAGAGAAACTCCGCGCGCCCAGCAGAGGTTGGGAAGAAACATTGACGAGCGCCTACTTGCCCGAAAGCCCTTATCTTTTTTGCTTATTTCTCTGCCATCAGCGAGCAGACGTCACGCGGTTCGTCCGAGTTCCGTGGCTCGCAGCAGGTCCAACATATGCATCGCACGCTCGACGCGATGTCTCTCCCTGCCGGGCTCGGCAGAATATTGAATTTCCCGCCGGCGCGCCCGCAGCGAAAGCATCGCTGCATCGATCCGCTCAGCGAGCAATCCGGCATTTGCCGAAAAACGCCGTAAAGCCCCGCCCTTCAGGGCAGTTCTTCCCATTGGGGGCATGGCGTCTAATTGCTCTTTTTGGGCCGTTCGAAATCGGTCTTGAGACCTGACCCACCTAAGACCTGTGACCTGCGCCCCTTTTTGCTATTGGGGAAATGCGGCCTCTGGCGTTTTCAACCCTTTGATTTCCCAGCAACTATTTCTTCCCAGCTGTGTTCTAATGTAGCAGGGAAGAGTGTCTCGGGAGATGGTTATGAATCGGAGATTAGGCATTACGCTGCTCGTCTTGGCAGCCCTGTTCTGCTGCCTGTTGGCCGTCTCCGCATGGGCGGACTCTCAGGCACGCATTGTGCGGCTGAGCGATGTTGAAGGTAACCTGCAGATCGACCGCGCGACTGGCGACGGCTACGAAAAGGCTTTCCTCAACATGCCCATCACGGAGGGTGTTCGCCTGCGGACAAGGCAAGGCGCCCGCGCCGAAGTCGAGTTCGAGGATGGCAGCACCATGCACCTTGTGCCCAACACCATCCTGCAGTTCACTACCTTGTCTCTGCGCGACTCAGGGGCAAGGGTCAGCACGATTGACTTGCAACAGGGACAGGTGTATTTCAACTTCACGGGCAAGCACGAGGATGATGAGTTCAAGGTCACGTTTGCTCACCAAGAACTGACCCTGACTCGCGCCGTGCATTTCCGCGTGGGTTTGGACAATGACTCGGCTACTGTGGCCGTGTTCAAAGGCAATGTCCAAGTGGAAGGCCCAGCCGGGGCTGTCGAAATCTCCAGCAAACATACGGCTACTTTCGACTTGGGCAATACCGGCCAGTTTGAGTTGGCCAAGAACATTGCCCAGTCCCCGTTTGATTCGTGGGATAAGCAGCAGACCGACTATCACCTTCGCTACGCTGCGAAGTCGTACGACACACCCTACAGCTACGGGATAACCGACCTGAATTACTACGGCAGCTACTACGACGTGCCCGGTTACGGCATGTGCTGGCAGCCATACTTTACTGGTTTCGGCTGGGATCCGTTCATGGACGGTGCCTGGATGTGGTATCCGGGCTTCGGCTACACCTGGGTGTCTGCGTATCCCTGGGGCTGGACGCCGTATCACTCTGGCAGTTGGTTGTTTGTCCCAGGGTACGGCTGGATGTGGCGTCCGGGGGGAAGCACGTGGGTGGTGTGGAACCGCGTGCCGGCGATGCTCAACCCGCCGCGTGCGTACGTACCGCCGCGCCCGCCCGTGATACCGCATGGAACAGTGGTGATTGGCCGAGGGCCCACCCAGTCCCTGGTTTCCCCGGGGGGTGCTCCCGGCACAAGGCTGGTTATCAAGGAAGACAGGGCAGGGCTTGGGGTGCCGCGCGGCGTGCGTAATCTGCCCAGCTTGAATCGTCAGTTTGAAACAAGAGGAGCGGTGCCCATGCCGGCAGTCGTTGGACGAGGTGGGATGGCCGCTTCCAGAAACCCACGCTCAGCGACCGCGGCTGTCGTGTCGCCGGCCACAACGCCACGAATGTCGAGTCCGCGTGCGGAAGGCGGTTTTAGTGGTGGGCGGGCCAGTTCGCCCTCGCATTCGAGTTCCAGTTCGACGCACTCGAGTTCGCCTCATAGATAAGGAAACCAAACAGAACTAAGGCGGTCTTCGGGCCGCCTTTTGTTCTTGCATTTTTTTTAAATCGCGCATACAGGAGTGTCCGCGCCACACACCCGCGCCACACTGGGTTAGGAGACTGCCAGGCCTGCGTAGCCGACGACCATGTCGCGATCGCCCGACACGTCGCCCGAGGTTGCATACTTGATCAGTTCCACCGACTTCGCGCCCAGCCGTTTACATGCGGTCAGCATGGCAACCGCCGGACCATATCCGCACATTGAGATGTTCTTACTGGTAACGACCTCGTGGAGTCCACGCGGATCGAGGGCCAGAATGCGTTCGATAGCTTGCGAGTCCTTCTGCCGGGTCACACTGTCCGACTCGTAGTGGTTCATGTCGCTGGAGGCGATAATCAGCACGCGCTCCTTCTGAGCGGCGATGGCTTCGAAAATGGCCTGGCCGAGCATCTCTAAAGTCTCCAGTCGACCTGTACCGACTGCAATCGGCACGAAGCTGAAACTATCCAGGCGTGCCTGCAGGAAGGGTAACTGGACTTCGGCAGCGTGCTCGGACCGGTGCGCATAACTATCTTCCGAAAGCATCGAGAAACGGGTTTTCAAATCTGTGGCTAATCTGGAGTCGATAGACACGTTGCCCAGAGGTGTCTCCCATTCTCCTTCGCTCATCACGGAAAGCGGAGCTCCCATGCCCGTGTGATTGGGACACATCACAATGCAGTGCTTCGGCAAATCGAGCCGCGAGTAGACTGCGCCCGCCACGTGTCCGGAATAGATGTAGCCAGCATGGGGAACGACACACCCCAGCGCGGGAATGAGCTGGTTCTCGCCTTCGGTGTAGGAGCGAATTTCAGCTCTAAGCTCTTCGGGATTTCTGGGATAGAACTGTCCCGCAACAGCTGGATGGCGAACCACCGTGGTAGCCATAACTCACCTCCTTGCGGAAGCTGGCTTTACTATAGCTTAGCGCGTTCCGTCCCGCGTCGTCAGCTCCCGGAACAAGGCAGCGCTTCTCTCCAATGGCAGGGCTTCAGCGCGAACGTTAGGCTTTATCCCCGTGCTCTCTAGTGCGGCTTTCAGCAGTTCGGGGTGATATCGAGATTTTAGATTGTTCCACAGAGTTTTTCGCTTCTGGCCGAACGAAAGCTTGAGGAAATCTATGAATCGATCTTCCGGCACACGCAATTTCTCGAGCTGCGGAGCTACGGTGAGCCGCAGGACAGTGGAATGCACCTTGGGCGGGGGATTGAATGCTCCCGGGGGAAGCGTGAAGAGCTTTTCCACCTTGGTATAGAGCTGGGCCGTGGCCGAGAGCAGGCCATAGTCGCGCGTGCCGGGTTTGGCGGAGATACGGTCGGCCACTTCGCGCTGCACCATGAGTACGATGGTCTCGAAATGACGGCGGAATCCGAACAACCGGAGCAGGATGTCCGAGGTGATGAAGTACGGCAGATTGCCGACTACACGTGCCGGCTGGGGAATGTATTCGAGGCCGGGACGCGAGGTACCCGGTTTGGGGCCGAAGATTGTGTCGAAGTCGATGGCCAGCACGTCGCCTTCGATGATTTCGACATTGACGGCAGTTGCGAACTGCATGCGCAATTGGGCTGCCAGCACACGATCCAGCTCGATTGCGATGAGCCGGCGCGCGCGCCGGGCCAGTAGTGCAGTCAATTCGCCGCCGCCCGGGCCAATTTCCAGGACCGTGCTTTGAGAGACGTCGCCCAGGGCGTCGACTATGCGAGACGCAGCCTGGCTATCGCGCAGGAAATGCTGCCCTAGTTTTGGCTTGCGATCGCGAGAACTGCCTGAAAATCTGGTTGAGCCTCTCAGCAAGTTTGACCCTCTTTCTGCTGGCCGTTTAAACTGCCAGTTCCATCCACGGTCGGGCAAACCCGGGGCGTGGTGTGTCGATGGTCATAATAACGTGGGCGGGCTAGCGCTGGAAATTTTGGAGGATGCAACCGTAATGCATATTGCTTTTGTGGCCTCGGAATGCGTGCCGTTTTCCAAGACAGGTGGACTGGCAGACGTGGTCGGGGCCTTGCCCCGCGCTCTCGTTCACTTGGGACACCAGGTCAGCGTGTACGTGCCGCGGTATCGCCAAAGCAAGCTGACCGATCCGCAGACCGTAGTACGAAGTATTACAGTTCCGTTTGATGACCGCTACCGCTTCTGTTCGATTGTGAGCGGGGGCAACCAATCTGGAGTGCAGTTTTACTTCGTGGATTATCCCCCATTTTTCGACCGCGATGCTCTCTATGGGACTCCCGCTGGAGATTATCCGGATAACGCGGAACGCTTCGCCTTGTTTTCGCGGGCGGTGCTGGAAGCGTCCAAAGTGCTGGGTGTGCCGCATGTTTTTCACTGCCACGACTGGCAATCGGCACTGGTGCCTGTGATGTTGCGCACGCTCTATGCAGAGGATCCGGCATTTCGTGATGTAGGCTGCACGTTTACTATCCACAATATGGGCTACCAGGGATTATTTCCTTCCGAAATCCTTCCTCTTCTAATGCTGTCTTGGGATCTGTTCACCATGAGCAAGATGGAGTTTTTCGGGCAGATCAATTTCCTCAAAGGCGCCCTGGTTTATTCCGATTTCATTACTACGGTCAGCAAGAAATACAGCCAGGAAATCCAGACCTCGGAGTACGGATTCGGATTGGAAGGTGTGCTCCGGGCGCGGGCGGCTACGGTCACAGGAATCCTGAATGGTGTTGATTATGACGAGTGGAGTCCGGAGAAGGACAAGTTCATCATCGCAAAGTACTCCCCGGAAGATCTGAGCGGCAAAACCAAATGCAAGGCAGATTTGCTGGCCGCCTTTGGCGTGACCAGCGCGAATCCCAAGGTGCCGGTGATCGGAATTGTGTCTCGCTTCGCGGCGCAGAAGGGGTTCGATTTGATCGCCCAGATTATGGACCGGCTCGCGCGCGAGGATATGATCGTCGTCGCACTGGGGGCGGGTGACAAGGAATATGAGGAAATGTTTGTGCGGCTCAACAAACAATTTCCCCAGAAGATTGCTGTGAAGGTTGCATACCACAACGAGCTGGCCCACAAGATCGAGGCCGGCAGTGACATGTTCCTGATGCCTTCCAAGTACGAGCCCTGCGGGTTAAATCAGATCTACAGTCTGAAATACGGGACTGTGCCCATTGTGCGGGCAACCGGCGGCCTCGACGACACCATCGAGCCCTGGGACGCACGCACCGGGCGGGGAACCGGCTTCAAATTCACCGACTACCACGGAGAGGCGCTGCTGGCGACGATTCGGCAGGCACTGCTGTCTTATCGCGATCAGACTTCCTGGCAGGTGCTCATACGCCACGGCATGGCCAAGGATTTTTCCTGGAATGCGTCGGCCAAAGAGTATGTGCGGGTGTATGAGCGGGTTCGACAACTGAGGGCCGCGAACGCTGCATAGGCCGGCACATTGGCCGAAGCAAGCATCTTCCGCCCTTTGGCTCAGTTGATACAATCCGGCTCGACAGGGTCGTTGCCTATGCCCTCACTCCTCAAAACCATCTTTCACGTCGACATGGACGCTTTTTTTGTATCGGTGGAGGAGCTCTTTGATCCTTCCCTGAAGGGTAAGGCGGTGGTGGTCGGTGGACAGCGGAACCAGCGTGGGGTCGTTTCGGCCGCGTCGTACGAAGCCCGCAAATCTGGGGTGCATTCTGCCATGCCTCTGCGCACAGCGGCCAAGTTTTGCCCGCACGCTATCTTCGTTGATGGACATCCGGAGCGGTACCGGCAGTATTCTGAGAGGGCTTACGAGGTCCTGAAAGGGTTTTCGCCCCTAGTGGAGATGGCTTCCATCGATGAGGCCTATCTCGATATGACGGGAACGGACCGCCTGCATGGCCCACCATTGCAATCGGCCCACGCCCTGCACGACACAATGAAATCTGATACGCAGCTGAACTGCTCTATCGGCATCGGCACCTCGCGTTTAATTGCGAAGGTTTCTTCTGCGCAGGCCAAACCCAACGGGATCCTGTGGGTTATTCCGGGGCAGGAGGCGAAGTTCCTGGCGCCATTGGACGTCCGCAGTATTCCGGGCGTGGGCAAGGTGATGGAGCAGAGTCTGCGTGCTCTGGGGGTGCGCAAAGTCACGGACCTGGCGTCCTTGGAAGAATCCGTGCTTGAAGAGCACTTCGGGAAGTGGGGACTGGCTCTGGCCGGAAAGGCGCAAGGCAAAGATGCGGGCGGCTGGTTCGATACCGAGGTGGGCGCCGACACTGATCCCAAGTCAATCAGTCACGAACACACTTTTAACGAAGACACTGCCAATCAGGAACAACTGGAATCCACGCTCATGCGCTTGTCAGAAATGGTGGGGCGCCGTTTGCGGGAACACCATCTGCATGCCCGCACGATCCAGCTCAAGCTTCGCTACAAAGACTTCACCACGATCACGCGTGCCCATTCTCTTGCCGGCGGGACGCAACTAGACACCGAAATCTTTGAACAGGTACGGCTGTTGTTCCGTAAGAATTGGCAGAGCGGGCAAGCAGTGCGCCTGTTGGGCGTGCATACCTCGTTATTTGAAGGCAAGGAAGGCCAGATCGATCTGCTCGATGGCGGCCGCCATGAGCGGTGGAAGCAGGCACTTGCAGCAGCCGACAAACTACGGGACAAGTACGGCGAATCGAGCATATCTTTGGCAGCCGGAATGAAGGGAGGTTTCCGTGAGCGCGCCCATGAGAACCCAGCGGGGCTCCCGGGCAAAGGACCAAAAGTGAAGTAGAGTTGAGGGCCCGGTCAGTTTGCCAGCCGGAAGTTCACTGACACAGTGGTCTCAACGGTAGCCGGTTGACCATTGACGACATAAGGTTCGTAGCGCCACCAACGCACCGCATCCATAGCCGCCTGCGATAATGCCTGAGGACCGCTGACAAGCTTGACCTGGGTCACGGCGCCCTCAGCGTTAATAACGGTGTTCAACACAACCGTTCCATGCACTCGCGCCTGTTGTGCGAGCGCCGGATATTCAGGAGTGACCTGGTGGATGATCCGCCGCTCCATGGTGTCGGCTGGCACCTTCAATCGCGGTTGGGTAATCGCGGATCCTTCGGCCGCAGCCCGCGCTTCTAACTCCTGCCATCCTCGCTGCCAGGTCCACCACCCCAGCAGGGCCGCTGCCAATAATACGCAAACGGCACACGAGACAATGGATCGGCTGCGGAACTGGTGCTTTGCGTCTCTAGAGTTTTCCGAGTCTCGGGACAGCTCGGGTTTGGGTGCTTCGCACCCGAGAGTGGTGCCTGGTTGGGCAGCCAGCAGAATTTCGCCTTGGTGGCGCGTCCAGTAACGAATTCTCAATTGCTGGGCGACTGGCAAACGGAGAAACTGCAGGCCGAAACACTTATCTCGCTGGTAACGCACCACTGCTGTGGCCCGCACCGGCGAACTCATGTGCGGGACTAGAAACTCAACGCGCACTGACTCGCCCACCAGGAGTTCGGACGCCGCGACAACCCCCATTCCCCCCTCGCCGATCTCGATGGTGTTTCCAGAAATCTTGTCGGGCACGCCCGAACGCAGTACGGTGAGATCTAAAGGTATCGCTAGCTTGTAGCGAGGAAGCCTGCGCTCGGACACAGTTTGTTGCGGGAATTCTGGAACCACTACGGTACTCATTGTCCTGAGTCCGCCCAACAGGCACCATTAATCGGTTTCATATCGTGTGAGCAAGAAGTCATAACCGCGATGCACCACTCCGTTTATACGCTGGTTGGTTCACCCAAGTCAGATATCGAACGGGGAGTTACGGGTGGTTACCTCTGTGCCGTGACAAGGAATCGGATTCGGAGTGTGCTGGCCAATGCTGATCGCGGCGGTTGCACCAGCACCCAGATTGCAAGTTTAAGTTCCCGGCAACCGAGTCGCACCTGTGACGATTGCTACACGCGGCGGTGCGCTGCATCACATCGGGAGAACACTTACAAGCTCTAACCTTTCATTTAAACCTTGCTCGCCTGCTGTTGGCGGTGTGCGAAGGTGCGATTTGCCGGAGCGCGTAGTGGGTTAAGCGATTGGGAATCGGGCTACAACGCCTCCCATCCGGGTTCAACTCCCGACGCTCCGGCCAAAGTTTTGGGTCCTGTTCGCCAGCCGCTCGCTCCCCCCGAACGGCGGATGAGGTGGATCGTGCACTGGAGACGCTGGTTCTGCTCCCTGTTGAATTTCCTGAGAGTGCACCGGCCAGACTGCGAACACTGCAATGAGTACGTAAAGTGCTGGGGAACAGACATTCGAAAGCGCCTCGACCAGTTGCGCTGACCGGCCAGTCTGACGTTGTTCCCGCCTGAAAAATCGAAGGCCGGGTTCCCGGATTCTTCCGGTCCCAGCCTCGAGTGCATCAACTTAAGAGAGTCTAATTGCCGGTCTTTGCGGCACTGGCTGCCTCGGTATTGTTAACGCTGTTATAGCGGCTGAGGTGCGGCATGAAGGGCGTGACCTCAAATGGCATCTTCTCGCGGGGCGAAGTGATGGCTACGGGCGGGCTCTTCACCAATTCGACCCGATCGTCCCACGGATTCATCTTTACCCGTCCGCCCAGCGGCAGGGCGGCGACCTGGTCCAGCTTGTTAATGTCCAGTTCTGGTGCAGTCTCCATTAAATCAGCCATGCGAATGACGGCGCCCTTTTCCACCAGCCCATTGCCCAGGTGAGGCGTCAAAAGGCCATTGAGCGCCGGGGCCCGGGCTGCCAACATGCGCAGAAATAGTCCGGCGCTGCCGAGCTTCTGCGCGTAGGGCGAGTTTTTCAGCATCTCTTCCGCTGTCTTGTCGGCGGCAGCTTCTTCCTCGGGGCTGTGGCGGAAGCCGAGATTCTGATAAGTCGATTCATCTGAGAACAGCATGCGGTCGTTGAAAGCGTACTTGCTGCCCAGATTGTGCGCCAAAACGATGTGCGCCAGTTCATGCGACAGGACCATGGCGAGCGAAGCTTCGTCCGGTAGCGTGTCGATCAGTCCGCGGCTGAGTACGATGGTGTTGCCCACGTGGAAAGACTCCAGTGGCGAAGTCAGCATCACCCGCGCACGGACCGGTCTAGTCAGATCAATGTTGTTGGTGATTTCCAGATTGTTGATGACTGTCTGAAGAACTTTGTCGACGTCGCCGGCCGGCGCCAACAGACCGGCGTGTTCCAGGCGTTCAACGACGTTGTTTTCAGCTTCCTGTTGGAAAGCACGTATGCTCTCGACCGGGCTGGCGTCCTGGGCAGCTGCGCTTTCGTCTTTTACGGTGGACTCCACGAGCACCTGAGTCAGCTCATCTTCGCTGCTGCTCTTATTCAGATCATAGCCCCAGATCCGGCTCTGGGCCTTGAACGCAACCTTGTTCTTGGCGCCGAAACTGAAGTCGCCTTCTTCGCTGTAAATGTAAGCCGGCACCCAGTATCCGGGTACCAGGTTCAAGCGCCAGCTATCCATGTGGAAGAAGTAGGCATTTTTCGGACGCGGTGCATAGGTGCCGTTCAGGCGAACGATGTTGAAGTCCTGATCTTCAACCCAGATGCGGCCCAGGAAGCGCCCATTACCAGAGCCCTTCTTGGGAGTGACGTCAAACACGAGGCAACGGACTTCGCCAAGAAACTCGCGGCGCACATACTGGAAATCGTAGTGTTGTTTGTCGAAGTCGCTGCGATCGGCAAAGATCATCCAGGAAAATCCCAGCGGCTGGTACTGCACCTTGAATAGACGAGTAAAGCCGCCGAGCAGGTGCTTTTCCATGCTGTCGTCGTTGAGAAAGCTCCTGCGATCAATAGACTCACTGAGGTCGACGCGGCCGAGGAAATAGCGATCATCTTTGGGTACGGGGCCAAGTTGCGCATCCCACTGCAGGTTCTGCAGATAAGTCTCGACGATCGGTGTGCGCGTCTTCAGCATCTCCATCAACCCGAGCTCGCGCTGGACAATGCGGTCCACCACCTGATCGAGCGTGGTCGGGGCGGTCTGAACCTGCTGCGCCTGCGCGGCAACCGCCTGTACAGGTGTGGGCTGCGGAGCGGCAGGTTGAGCCGCCGGAGCCGAAATCGAGATTGTGGGTTGCCCCGCGGGTTGGGTGCTCTGCACCGGTTGCGATTGCTGGGCGAACGCGCTGACCGTGATCAGCAGGAGTGCAGTAAAGGTTGTTTTCAAAGTACACATGACTCGTCCCTTTCCCATTTCTGTTCAATAAGCCAACTGGAAAACTACATGTACGATCGCCGTGGAATCCATCGGCTGACCGTTGCGCATAGCCGGCTTGAAGCGCATCTTGGCGGCCGCCGCGATAGCCGCCTCATCCAGCCCATGTCCCATCCCGCGGACAACGCGATTCACGTGTATCTGTCCGCTCGAGCCGAACATCACTTCCAGGAGAACTTCGCCTTCCAGCCTGAGCTGGCGGGCCTCCTGGGTGTATGTAGGGTTGGGTTTGTACGTTATCTCGACCGGGGTCGTTGCCGGACCGGTTTCAATCTGACGCTGCGGGCGCTGTGCGCTGGGCGCTTCCTGGCTGGCAAAGCCGGCATTCTGGATGGACCCACGCCCCGGACTGCGTCCGTCACCCTGGCCAGGCGTCGCGATTCCACTGCCAAAACCCGCGCTCGCGATGTTTCCTGGTATGCCTTTCGCGCCACCTGTGCCATTGCCTTTACCAGGTCCGCTGGGCAAATCAAAAGATCCTGTGCTTGCGATCTGCAGGTGCGCGTTCGGCTTGCCTTGGCCCGGAATACCATTGGGATCACCAAAGCCGCCGGTCTGAACTTTCTGAATCGGAGCATTGACCGTGGCCGGAGCCGAACTGCCAAATTCTCCGGTGTGGACTACCATGGCAGGGCGTGCTCCGCCGGTTTTGAAGACTGTTGGCGTAAATTGTGGAGTCGTTGTGATCCTGGGCGGCGCCGTCTCCGGCTGCGCCGCTTTCGGAGTGGGCACTTCATGCGGAACCTGCAGGCGCGCGGTTGCTGTCACTTGTGGCGTCGCAACGGGCGGCAACTTTTTCTGCGCAATCGGTTGACGTGGCGGCTCCGGCTTGGGCGGAACCAGGTCCACCGGAATCCAACTGGAGATGTGATAGCGAGTTAACTGGATATGCTCCGGAAACAGCAGGCCCAGATTGATCAGCAGAAGCACGAGCAGTACCACAGCCGCGTAGCTGGTCGCCATCGCGCGCCGATTGACCTTGTGCTCCGGCAGGAGCCCTAACGTCAGGCTGACTCCAGATCTTGACATTGTTGTTCTTGTGCTCCAAGGGGGATGCCCGAGCCTGGGGGAAAGTGCGCGGGTGGAGTTCTTAAGTTAGGACATAAGGGTGACGCGGTAAACGTGTCTGCTGCCCATGTACTTCAGTAATAGCAGCGTTCCAAAACGCAACAAGTGCAAGATTCAATGGATGTTGTGGGCGCGCTGAGGCTGCGAGAACAGGTAGAACACCGGCACACCGGCCAGAATGATCAGGGTTCCTAAGGCAGAGTCCCAGAAATCGCCTGCAAACGTGTAATAGAGAAGGACGGCCGACGCAATGAGGAAGAGGGCAGGTACGAACGGATAACCCCACACCTTGTAAGGGCGTTGAGCGCCAGGATCGCGCCGGCGGAAAACGAACACTGTGCTGGCGGTAATCATGTAGAACAGCCATTCGGCAAAAATAGCCAGCGAAAAAAGTTGTCGAAAACTGCCGCCCACCAGGAGGAGGAGAATTGACAGCACCGCCTGCACGATGATGGACAGGGAGGGCGTGTGGAAGCGAGGATGAACTCCGGCCAGGGCGTGGAAAAAATAACCATCGCGCGCCACGGCGAAAGGAACGCGGGCACCGCTCATGGTTGTGCCATTCAATGTGACCAGCATGGATAGTGCCATGCCGGCGGAGACGATACTGGCACCCAGGCTGCCCATTACGAGGGCAGCTGCGTCTGAGGCGGGCCGCTCCGAGTTGGCGATGGTGGAGGCGGGCATCACGTACTGCACAGCAGCGTTCATCAAGATGTAAAGCGCTCCGACGATGGCGACGCCAACGATAAGGGCAATCGGAATGCTTCGTTCGGGACGCCGAATTTCGCCGGCAACCTGGTTCAAATCATTCCAGCCGTCGTAAGCCCAAAGCGCGGCCACTAAGGCTGCCATGAAACCCGCGATGCCACCCTTGGCACCAGGATAACTCCCAGAAAAATTTGTCCAGCTTCCCTCGCTATAGCTGAATCCCAGGCCTACGATTCCCAGAATGATGGCAACTTTCAAGACTGTGAACACCAGCTGGAATTCGCCCGCCTTCTTAATTCCCACGTAATTGAGGATGGAAATTAATATGGCGGCGGCGATTGCCACCAGTTGTCCGTAGCTGATCGCAAAGGGGACGGTGACGATATGGCGCGAGAAAAAAGAAAAAATCGAAAATGTGCCGAGGATGCGGACGAAGCCGGTGGTGATGGTCGCGATCGATGCCGGCTTGGAAATGAGAAATGTAGTCCAGGCATACAAAAATCCGGCGAGTGGGCCATAACCGTCTCGCACATAAACATATTCGCCGCCTGCTTCCGGCTTCATCGCGCCTAGCTCCGCGTAGGTAAGCGCTCCGAAGAAGGAGAGCAGACCCCCGACCAGCCAGGCGAGATAGACCAGCCTTGCGGAGCCTACGGCTTGCATCATTTCGGCGGGGACCAGGAATATCCCGCTGCCTATGATGGTGCCGACTACCACCGCTCCCGCGTGGCTGACACCAAGATCACGAGCGAGATCAGGACGGGTCGAGGTTCTAGCGGCTGTCTCTGGCGGCATTGGGAGGTGAGTATACGCGAAAAGTTTCAAGAAAAAACTTAACCGCAAAGAGCGCAAAGGAGTTGCAATGGACGCAAAGATCCTCCGCGAACTTCGCGCCTTTCCTGGCGACCTTTGCGGTTAAAGGTTTTCAGCCGGAGGCTCGCGGTAGTTGTTCACCATGCGTTTGATCCCACTTTGAGCAACATGAAAGTTAATGAGCAGCCCTACCGGAATATTCAATCGTCGCAAGTGCGAAAGCAGCCGCGCTTCGTCCACCAGGTGCAGGACCTCCTTGCATTTCAGTTCAACAATGACTCTGCCTTCGATAACCAGATCAGCGCAGAAACCGCAATCCAGCTTGATGGATTCATAACTCAATGGAACTGGCTTCTGGCGTTCCACGCGGAATCCGAGCTTTTCCAGTTCGCAAGCCAAGCAGGCTTCATAAGCTGACTCCAATAACCCCAGTCCCAGTCGGCGATGTCTTCTGATGGCGGCACCGATAATTTCTGGGGCCAGATCATTACTGCTACGCACAGTCAATCTCCGATTAACGTACTGCCTAAATATCCAACTCCAAACGTTACCACTGTGCCGATGGCCACATACCAGGTCCAGGGAATTTGCGTTCCCTGCCACACATACAGTTCCGTGACGAAGCCGCACAACATACCCACGATGGCGCCATTCTGATTGGCGCGACGCGTCAGAACTCCCAGAAGAAACACCCCCAACAGAGCACCATAGGCTACCGAAGCGATTGACAATCCGACTTCCACAACGCGAGCGACTCTATGGAGCGACAGGACGGCTAACACGAAGAGCACTAGAGCCCAGAACAACGTGGCAAGGCGCGAGAGTTGCACGCGGCGCCGTTCTTCAGTTTGAGGCTTACGACGTAGGTAGAAGTCAATGATCGAGCTGGATGACAAGGAATTCAGCGCAGCGCTGAGATTGGACATAGCTGCGGCCAAGATCGCGGCGATCAGCAGGCCCGAGATGCCATGCGGCATGCGGCTGACAATGAATGTGGGATAGATAAAATCAGCTTTCCCGAAAGCTGTCGAAGGCACGCGGTAAAAGGCGTATAGCATTACACCGAGAATCAGAAAGAGCGCGAATTGAAAAAGAATCGCGACCCCGCTGGTAAGCAACGCGGTGACCGATTGCTTCTGATTGCGCGCCGCCAGCAAGCGCTGCACGATGAGCTGATCGGTTCCATGGCTGGCAGTCGTGAGGAAAGCCCCGCCCAGGACACCGGCCCAGAAGGTATACGGCTTCCAGAAGTCGGGGCTGAAATCAAACACGCGCAGTTTGCCCATGTTGTCGGCCAAACTGTGGATTGCCGGCCATCCACCCGGCACCAGATGCAGTATCGTGAAGAGTCCGACCAGAGTTCCTCCCACATAAATAATGGTCTGTACGACATCGGTCCAAATCACGGCCGTGAGGCCGCCTTCAAACGTATAGAGCACAGTCAGGGCTGTGATGATCGCAATGGAGGCGATCTCGCCCGTTCCTAATGCAATCGTCACTACGATCGCCACGGCGTATACACGAACTCCTTCGGCAGCCGCCCGTGTCAGCAGGAATAGTCCGGCCGTCAACGAACGTAGACGGCCTCCAAAGCGGCTCTCGATCAGTTGGTAAGCGGTATATAAGTCGCCACGGAAGTAATGGGGAAGCAGAATGAAACTGATGATCACCCGGCCTACCAGGTAGCCAAGGACTACCTGCAGAAATTGCAGGTTGGTGTCGTAGGCCAGTCCGGGGATGCTGATGATGGTGAGCGTGCTGGTTTCGGCAGCGACAATCGAAAGAGCAATCGCCCACCACGGAATATTGCGGTCGGCGAGGAAATAGTCCTTCAACGAGCGCTGGCGTTTGCGAAAACGAAGGCCAAACAGAGTTATGCCGGCCAAGTAAATCGCAATAATAAGGAGGTCAACTTTGTTCAGTCCCATGACAGTTGTGCTAACCAACAGAGATTCCTGGCGGGCTGAAACCCGCTCGGGATGGCAAGCTTTTTTGACTGACAACGAGCTTCCCGTGCGGTTCTAGAGTAACGGGCTTTGCTTCCTGAGGGAGCAATTACTTGGCGTGGGTATCTATTTCGCAAAGGCTGAGAGTCGAGCCAACGGTTGTGGTAGAAGTAACCGGTGGCCCTCTTTCTAGGAATCGACGGCGGCGGAACCAAGACCACTTGCGCCGTGGGCGACGAGACCTCGTTGTTGGCCAGCGCCACGGCCGGCGCCAGCAACATGATTCGCGTCGGTGAAGCCCAGGCTCGCAGCGCGCTGCATGAGGCCATTCAGCAAGCAGCCCGCGCCGCAGCAGTTGAGCCGGGACAAATCCAGCGCGCCTGTATAGGCACTGCAGGTGGCGCGCGGACGCAGGTTGCCGCCAAGGTGCGGCACATTGTCGCCGAACTCGTTCCGGGAGAAATTCAGGTTGTCGGCGACACGGTGATCGCCTTGCAGGCGGCGTTTAGCGGCCGCCCAGGCGTCGTCGTTATTGCAGGCACAGGTTCCATCGCATACGGCAAAAATGCGCGGGGCCAGACGGCACGCGCGGGCGGCTGGGGATTTGCCATTTGTGACGAGGGCTCTGGACACTGGATCGGCCGCTCAGCCATTACCGCGACTGTCCACGCTCACGATGACGGCGGAAGTTCCAGCCTGCTCCAGGTGATCGGCAAAGCCTGGGGCTTGGAGAATTTGGATGACCTGGTCAGGGCAGCCAATGCTACACCGCCACCGGATTTCTCCAGTCTCCTGCCCCATGTCCTTTCGGCTGCCGATGCCGGAGATGCGTTAGCACGTACGGTGCTGACGCAGGCCGGGGCTGAACTGGCCGCCATTGCCAAGATTGTGATTGGCCGTCTTTTTCTCGAGGAGCCAATCGTCCCGGTGGCCATGTCCGGAGGTGTATTTCGTAACGCTGCGCTGGTGCGACAGGTTTTTTACAATAGTCTGCGTTCCGAATATCCGAACGCCACAGTCGGCTCCGCGGTTGTCGAGCCGGTAAAGGGAGCATTGGACCTGGCGCGCCAAGGAGTGTAGCGTTTCCGTTCTGGCGGGTGTCGCGCCGGTGAACGCTACCGTGTCATGAGTTCGAACGAGTCCACAGGTGAGCGAACCGCCTCTTCTGAAGTTCCGCAAGAACTAGAAGGGCAGTCTGCTCAAAGTTTGAGGAACACGGCTTCCGATCCTGGGCTGACAGAGGACCTTGCACTTAGGTTGCTGAAGCGCCCCGGCTTGGGCCCGGAGGACTTGGAGGCGTTGAGTAAGAACGCCAATTTAGGAAAGTTGAGGAAGGTGCGGCGGGCGTTGGTGGAACATCCCAAAACACCTCGCCATGTTTCGCTTCCAATGCTCCGCCATCTTTACACCTTTGACCTGATGCAGGTCGCCCTCACACCCGTAGTGCCTGCCGACATTAAGCGAGCTGCCGAGGAAGCCCTCCTCACCAGGCTGGAAACCATTTCGTTAGGCGAGAAATTGTCCTTGGCTCATCGCGCTTCCGGGCGGATTGCGGAAGAGCTACTGTTAGAGAAAGAGCCGCGCGTCATGCATGCTGCCTTGGAGAACCCACGCCTGAGCGAATCCTCGATTGTGAAAGCAGTAGTACGGCACGACGCGCGCATAAACCTCGTCGAAGCCATTTGCCAGCATGCGAAATGGCCCTTGCGACGAGAAGTTCGCGTCGCTCTGCTGCGCAACGAGAAAACACCTCTCGCCAAGGCACTGGAATTCGCTCGCTCACTGCCGCCTGCCGTTCTGCGGGAGATCTTGCAGAACTCGCGTTTGCCGGCAAGCACGAAGACGTATCTTTTCAAAGAACTGAAGCATCCCGCGCATTAACCAGTCGTGAACAAACCAGCGGTGCATAGCCGGGAAGTAATTGACCATCAATACCATTCAGATTACGATCAAATAAGAATATCCAGCATTTCTGGGAGCGATGGGATGCGAAGGTCTCGGTGCCTGAAGATCCTAAGCGCCATGATGGCGTTTCTTTCTCCGGCTGCTTTAATTGCCGCCGACCCCAGCCCCACCGCGATGCTTTACGTTCACGGGGCGACGATGCTGAACGGCAGCAGCGTGGCAAGTTCATCGGCACTCTTTTATGGCGATTTCGTCCAGACCAAGGCGGACTCGGCCGCCAGCATCAACGCCACTGGCTCGACCGTCGTCATTTTGAACAACTCGCTGATCCAGTATGAGGGAGGCGCCGTGAAGTTGGAGCACGGAGCCGTAGCGGTGGCCACCTCGAAATTGCTTGCCGCTCGTATCGGTGACGTTACCGTATCACCGGCCGCAGGTGTTTGGACGGAATTTGAAGTGGGAGCGTTCGGTGGGAAGATTCAGATTGCGGCGCGCAAGGGCCACCTGACCATCAGCGACACTACTGGGACCACCACTCTCGCTCAGGGTCAGCAGACGACGCGAGACGAATCAGAATCTCAGCAATCGCCGGAGCATAACAGAAAGAGAATGGGAGCCGCTCCCCCTGCAGTGGGAGCGATTCTCGATTCCAATCTGGCAAAGTGGATAGCTACCGGCGTGGTTGCGGCCGTGACCGCCTGGGTTTTGTGGCAGGGCGACGACCCGCTGAGTCCCGATGGTCAGTAAAATCCTGGGCCCCCAAAACCTTCCAATCCGTAGACATCGACCAAATGGCCCTGTAGCCGACAAGATCGTTGCCACAGGCATGAGAGAACCCCGGCGCCTAATTTCTTTTGGCTTTCTAAACCATCTCCACAACCTGGTTCGCCACTCCCAGCAGGGCAGGAAGACTCTCCAGAATCACCGGGTTGCGTTCTGGCTGAATGATGCCTGGTTCTGCCCGATCACAGAGTAGCGGCTAACCGTGAACAGGCTAGTGCCCGCCATCTGCGCCAACTCTTCCGAGGACAGGCAATGCATGCACGGTTCGCTGCGACGACCGGGCCTTGATCAAAGAGACCAAGCACAAGGCGCATAAGTCTCTGTTTCTTATATGGATCTGATCACGGGGAAAGTATTAATTCCACAATGGAGGCTTTTCCTGTACTCTCACCATGGAGGATTATGCATGTTTAGTATTTCCCGCGTGAAAATGGGATGGATGGCGATACTCGCCACCACTCTGCTAGCTGCAGCGGCGGCTGCACAAACCGCTTCAACACCCAAAGCACAAACCGCCTCAGCCCCCAAGGCTAAAGAAGTTCGCGCCGCTAAGACCGAGGAAGCGCCGAAGGCTCAGGAGTCTTCCGCCTTCAAGACCCCAAAGGAGAAGCAGAGCTATGCCATTGGCATGGACCTCGGCAACCAGCTTCGTCGGATGTCAATCGATGTGGACCCCGATGTCTTTAGCAAGGGGCTGAAGGACAGTGTTTCGGGCAGCAAGACAATGCTGACCGAGGAGGAGGCCCGTGCCGTGATTTCGGAAATCCAGGCTGAGGCGAAGCGGAAGATTGCGGAAGCCAGGAAATCGGCGGGCGCCGACAACAAGACAGCCGGAGAAGCCTTTCTAGCGCAAAACAAGAACAAGGAAGGCATAGTCACTCTGCCTAGCGGCTTGCAGTACAAAGTCCTCAAGGCCGGGGAAGGCATCAAGCCGACTCTGGACGATACGGTCGTGTGCGGTTACCGCGGGACTCTCATTGATGGAACCGAATTCGACAGCTCCTACAAGCGTAACCAGCCCGCCACCTTCCCCGTCAAAGGGGTCATCAAGGGGTGGACCGAGGCGCTGCAACTCATGCCGGTCGGTTCCAAGTGGGAGCTCTTCGTTCCTCCTGACCTGGCTTACGGCGACCGAGGCGCGGGTGACGTGATCGGCCCGGACGCTACTCTAGTTTTCGAGGTGGAGTTGCTCTCCATCCAGGCAAAGAAATAGTTCTTCCCATCAAGGTCATTTGCTTGAGTAAAAAAGGCGGCGCCCTATAAACGGGCCGCCGCTTTGTTTGTCTGGATTTGCGAATTGTGGTTAGTGGGCTGCGACCGCAGCGGTTGCGTCCACCAGGCCGAAGTTGAACAACGCGTCATATCCGTTCTTCCCGAGATTCTGGGCGGTCCGTTGCAGGATGGTGCGGATTTGGGCCGGGCTCAGGCTCGGGTTAGCCGACTTGACTAGAGCTGCCACGCCAGCTGCGATCGGGGTTGCGGCGCGCTGGTGCCGATGGCCTGCACATACCAGCGATGGGTCTCGGGATTTCCATTGGCGGCGAAGAAGCTGAAGCAACCAAAGCTGAATCCCGGCGCGGGCAGACCATCGACGGTACCAGGCTTGCCCGGGCTGCATGCCCCGCGCACGTAGCCGGTGGGAAAGGGGGCTCCAAAAGCGGGCAGACTTCCACCCGGCGCGGACAAGCCGTGCAGGTTGGAGCCGAAGTCGCTATAAAACGCGAGCCCATCGGGACCTGTGGCGCAGGTTGCATTCGGATTCAGGTTTTCCACGCAATCCGGATTGGTCGTGGCCATCACTGCAATAATGTTCGAGGCCTGGGCGGGGAGGTCGACATAGGACCGGATACGGCCAAGGTCAAGACCCGCGTTGCCGGCCGCAGCGAATACGATAGCCCCGTGGGAATTGACAAAGTTCGCTACGCGGTTGAATGAGCTCCACAGCCGGGTTTGCCCCTGTGCGGTGCGGGGGAAAAAGCCACCCAGTGACATGGAGATTACATCCGCACGGTGGGCCACTGCATCCACCATTCCTTCCAGGGTCCAGGAAAACAAGCCGCTGCCGCCACCGAACAGGCAGCGGTTTAAGGTGTTGTCCGCAAATCCCGGGGGCAGCGGGTCCTCGGAGGGGACGCGCTGCAGGACTTTGATATTCATGATCTGAGCCTCAGGCGCCACGCCGATCACCAAGCCTCCACCGATATTGCCCGCTGCCAGCGACGAGGTCCATGTCCCATGACCCACCTGGTCCTCAGGACCGCCATCGTCACAGGCAGATGGGAACTGTGCTGGGTTGGCTTCGCTCTTGACGAAGGCCACTTTGGGGTTGCCGTTCACCGTGCCGCTGACGTCCGGGTGTTCGGAAGAAATGCCGGTATCCAGTATGGCAATCTTCACGCCTGCGCCAAAGGTTTTATCCCAGGCTCCTTTGGAACCGCCCAGAACGACGCCCCCTTATTGATGCGGCTTTTCACGAGGTAAAGCTCTCTGGGCTAACCGACTTGAGGCAGGCTAGCGATTCCCAATTTGGGCTAGATGGCGTGGGTAGTGCGTTGACATGACATCATTTTCGCGCTCAGATGAGACCAGCAACTTAGGCATATCAGCTTGGCATACGAAGTGACCGGAGGACCAGGTCTTGGCGCCGTGCGAAGGAGGCGCACGGATGGAATTCCTATGCAAGTTTTGTGGCAAGAGAGAAGATGAGCCTCAAGGCTGGCTGGTGGCGTTCGAACTCACTACGCCGGGTAGGGACGTGAGAAATACGATCTTCCTAGCTGACCGATGGGACGGGAGCACGGCTCTTCAGGAGGGTGCGCTGCATTTGTGCTCGCAGCGATGCCAAGAAGAATACCTGATTACGTGGCGCGAACAATCCGCGGCGTAAGTGGGGCGCGAGTTGACCGCTTACTGTCCATTCGAGATCTGCCCTCTTAGCCTGGCCGAAGGCAACGCATTCACGTTCCAGCCGCCGCCTAATGCCTTGATCAGCAAGACGCTGGCCGACATGCGTCGGCGCAGGATGTCGACTGCAAGCCTCTGGTTCGCCAACGCGGTGCTTTGCGCAGTGAGAACTTCCAGATAGCTCACTACACCCCCTTTATAGCGGTTAACCGATAACTCGAGCGAATGCTGAGCTGCGGCTACGGCTCCGTCTTGAGTCTTCGACTCGCCGTCAAGAATGCGAAGGGCGGCAAGGTTGTCTTCCACCTCTTGAAACGCGCCCAGCACGGTCTCGCGGTAATTGGCAGCCGTCTGTTCGTAGGCTGCCCGGGCCTGCTGGTTTAATGCGCGACGGCGGCCTACGTCAAACGCCGTGACGGTTGCCGAGATTCCTGCCGCTAGGAATCCGCTCGGACCTTGCAACAAGGTCGTCAGCTTAGTGCTCTCGAAACCTCCCGTTCCGTTCAAAGCAACCGCGGGGAAATATGCTGTGCGCGCCACACCGATTCTCGCGCTGGCCGCTGCCATTCTCCGCTCCGTAGCGGCTATATCAGGGCGCCGCTCCAGCAGATCGGAAGGCAGCCCGGGAGGAATTGCCGGAGGCGGGGCGCGCAGCGGCAGAGTTGGCAGGCTGAATGTCGAAGCCGGTTGACCGACCAGCACGGCGATGGCGTGCTCAAACTGCGCACGCTGGATCTGAAGGTCCAGAGCCTGAGAACGAGTTGTTTCCAACTGGGTCTGCGCTTGGGCGACGTCTACGGCGGAAGAAACGCCGCCTCGGTAGCGGTTCTGCGTCAGCTCGAGTGCTTTTTCAAAGGCGGTGACATTGGAGTTAAGGAGTTGCTCTTCCGCGTCGAAACTGCGCATCTGAAAATAATCGACAGCCAATTCGGCGTGCAGACTCAGACTGACTGATTCCAGGTCTGCCGCCGTGGCTTGGGCGCCCGCACGTGCGGCCTCGACCGTGCGCCGCACCCTCCCCCAGACATCGGGCTCGTAAGAGACATCCACGGGCAGCCCGATGTCGGTGTAACTATTCTTGGAAGCAAGGCTGCGCGTAGGACGGTTTTTGGACTGCTGGATCCTGGTTGCGGACAACCCGACCGTGGCCGTCGGGTAATAGTCGGCGCCTTCGAAGCGTACCAAGGCGCGCGCCTGTGCAAACTGTGCCTGCGCAGCTCTAAGAGTCTGGTTGGAGACGTTGATCTGTTCTTCCAGCGCGTTTAGTTCGGGATCCTGAAAAATCTCCCACCATTTGCCGCGCAATACCTGGTCAGAAGGGTGCGCTTGCTTCCAACCTTGAGGAACTTCTTTGAATGCTGGCGGAACCGGTGTGGACGGGCGAGAATAACGCGGACCTACCGCGCAGCCTCCGAAAAATAGAAGACTGACACCCGCAAGGAAGAGTTTCCCTGCGGGAGAATACACCCTCATTTCTCCAGTCCTTTTTGCTGTTGCTGCTCTTCAGGGCTTGAGGTTTGGGAGATTCGCACCGTTTGCCCCGAAACCAGGGAATCCGGTGGGTTCACGATGACGGCCTCATTCCCGGTTAGGCCGCCAACCACTTCGACCTCAGTTCCGAAGTCATGGCCGACGGTGATCCGCTTCAGCTCGGCGTGGTGTTCGTCGCGGACGGTTGCCACCTGAAGTCCTTCAGAACGAAATATGAGGCTGTTTGCCGGCACCAGCAGGGAGGAGACCGCCGTAGGGAGTTTCAGATGAACTTCCGCGTACGCACCTGTGAAGAGGGTGCCGGTCGGATTATCCACCAGGATTTCGACGAGCAGCGTGCGCGTTGCCTGATCAATAGCGTTAGCCGTGCGCACCAATTTGCCCGGGAAACGACGTCCAGGAAATTCCGACAACGTCAGGTCGGCCGTAAGTCCGGGTTTGGCTGCTTGCGAGTAGGCTTGCGGCACAGTCACATAAACTCGTAATTTCGAAGGTTGTGAAATGTGGAATAGTTCTGTCCTCTGTCCGCCACTGCTGCCAGAATCGATCAACGCGCCGATGTCCGTATTTCGCGCGGTAATCACGCCATCAAATGGGGCGTAGATCTTTTCGAACGACTGCACTTGTTCGAGCCGACTTACGTTGGCGAGCGCCGATTGCATGATCGCCTGCTTGGCCGCATAGTCGCCGGCCGCGTTGTCGGCTTCTTGCTTGGAAACGGAGTCCGTTTTGAGCAAGTCTCGATACCGCTCGGCAGTAAGTTTGGAGAGGTTGAGGTTGGCTTCGGCCGTGGCAAGGTCGGCACGCGCCTGACGCAATTGCTGATCGATTTCCGGAGTCTCAATTTCCGCGAGCAACTGGCCGGTTTTGACATGCGCTCCGATATCCGCATACCAGCGCTTTAAGTATCCGTTCGTACGAGCGTAGATGGGAGCGTCGGCAAAAGCCTGCACGTTGGCGGGTAGGACAATTTCCTGCGCCGGAGCGGATTGCTTGGGAAGAACAACCGAAACCGTCGGCACAGCCAGATCCGCGGTTTCTTTGCGTAGTGTCGCGCGCGCCTGGATGCGAGGTAAGATTCCGGAAATTACAACGCCGATTACGGTCACGAATGCGAACAGGATAATCCACCAGTGATGACGGCTCCGATTGGAGAAGGAGGGATTCTCGCTTCGCGACCCGGTAATTCCGTATTCTATCTTCATCGAGGTTCCTACTAGAGTATGACAGATGAACCGAGTTACTGCCGGGATTCAGCTTGTGCTCGTCGAACCCGAATCCCGTGCAGCACACTATAAAAGACCGGCACAAAAAACAGTGTCGCCACGGTTGCAAACAGCAGCCCACCAATCACAGCGCGTCCAAGCGGGGCGTTCTGTTCACCCCCTTCACCCATACCAATTGCCATCGGCACCATACCGATCATCATGGCGAGGGCGGTCATCAGCACGGGCCGAAAGCGCGTAAAGCCCGCATCCAGCGCAGCACTGACTGCATCCTTGCCCTCCGCCATTTGTTCTTTGGCGAAACTCACAACCAGGATGCTGTTCGCCGTGGCCACGCCCATGCACATGATAGCTCCCGTAAGGGACGGAACGCTGATCGTCGTATGCGTGATGAACAGTATCCAGACGATGCCAGCCAAGGCCGCAGGAAGCGCCGAGATGATAATGAAGGGATCCAGCCAGGACTGAAAGTTCACTACAATCAGCAGATATACCAGCAAGATCGAGAAGAAAAGGCCACCGAGCAGGCCCAGATAGGAGGAACGCATGGTGTCGATCTGACCACGCACAACCACTTGCGAGCCACGCGGCAAATCCTGCTTGCGCTCCTGAACGATTTTGTTGATCTCGCGAGCCACGCCACCCAGGTCGCGACCATGAACCGATCCGTAAATATCAATGACGGGCTGGATGTCGTAGTGCGATACCACGGCCATCCCGGCGCCCCGGCTGATGGAAGCCAGATTCCCAAGTATTTCCGAGTGCGCCCTATTCGGGCCGGCCACCGGGATATTCTCCAGGCTCTGCAAGGAGTCGACGCGGTATTGAGGCGTCTGGGTCGTGATCGAATAGCTTACGCCGTTTTTTGGATCGAGCCAGAATGTTGGAGCAGTCTGAAAACTTCCGCTCAGCGAGATGAGCAAGTTGCTGGCAATATCGCGCTCGGTGAAGCCCACCTGTTCTGCCTTCGTTCGGTCCACATTAATGTGCAGGTAAGGCTGGTCGGACGGCTGCTGAATGCGCAGATCGACGGCTCCTGGGATGTACTGGATCTCCTGCAGCAACTTGTTGGCGAACTGACGGTCCGCTTCCAGGTCGCGTCCCACGACCTGTATGTCAATCGGCGCCGGCAAGCCGAAATTCAGGATTTGGCTCACAATGTCGGCTGGTAAGAATGCGAATGTCACCCCCGGAAACTGCTTGGCCAGCTTAAGGCGCAGATCATGAACGTAGCTGGCGGTTGGATAATGATGCTCTGACAAGCTCACCAGAATATCGGCATCGCCTGACCCGATGGGTGCGGATGTGCTGTATGACAGGTTGATGCTGCTGTAAGGCAGCCCGATATTGTCAATGAGGCTGGAGATCTCAAGCGGCGGAATCTGCTCGCGAATGGATCGCTCCACCAGGTCACATAGCCGAGCGGTCTCTTCAATCCGCGTTCCAGCCCGAGCTCGCACATGCAACTTGAATTGCCCACTATCCACTTGCGGGAAGAAATCCTCGCCCAGCCAGGGAATCAGGAAAACCAGCGAGACCACGCAGACCGCGAAGAAAACAGCCAGGAAGACTCGCCGGTGATCCAGGCACAACCCCAGCAACTCACGATACCTTTCACGGAAGCCCTCAAACGCTTTCTCAAATCGGAGCTGCATCCGAACCAGCGGATTTCGGCTAGACGTGGGCAAGTGGCTTGCTTCCTCCTCATGCCCCCGCAGCAGGTATTTCGCCATGGTCGGCACTAGCGTCCGGGACAGCAAATAGGAGGCCAGCATGGCGAACACCACCGCTTCCGCCATGGGAACGAAGAGGTATCGCGCCACGCCTGTCAGGAAAAACATCGGAACAAACACAATGCAGATCGCCAACGTAGACACGAACGCCGGAACCGCGATCTGCTGCGCGCCGTCCAGGATTGCCTGCTGAATTTCTTTTCCCTGAGCGATGTTTCGGTTGATGTTCTCGATCTCGACGGTGGCGTCGTCCACCAGTATGCCAACCGCCAGGGCCAGACCGCCCAGCGTCATGATGTTGATCGTCTCGCCCAGAGCGCTGAGCACGATGATGGAAGTCAGGATCGAAAGTGGGATGGAAACCGCAATAATAATGGTGCTCCGCCAATTTCCGAGAAAGACCAGGATCATGAATCCGGTCAGGCAGGCAGCAATAATCGCTTCTTTAAGCACGCCATTTATGGAAGCGCGGACAAACAGAGACTGGTCGGCCAGCGGTTGTACCTGAAGGTCCTGCGGCAGGCTCGCCTCAACCTGGGGCAGCAGTCGTTTAATCCCCGAGATGATGTCCAGGGTGGAAGCATTGCCGTTCTTCTGCACGGTCAGCAAAGACGCTCGTGTTCCATTGACGCGGACGATGTTGGTCTGCGGCGGAAAACCATCCCGCACGTGAGCAACGTCCCGAATGTAAATGGTCGTGCTGCCCACGTTCTTGATGGGAAGATCATTGAGTTCGCGTACGGTTTGCGGACTCCCATTGAGATCCACGTTGTACTCAAACTCGCCAATCTTAGATGTGCCGGCCGGCAAAATCAGATTTTGCGCGCTGATGGCATTGACGACATCCACCGGCGATAGTCCCCTGGCTTGCAGCGCGTTGGTGTCAAGATCCACCTCGACCTGGCGCTGCTTGCCGCCGTAAGGCCAGGGAATCGCTACTCCCGGAATTGTTACCAGGCGGGTGCGAAGAAAATTGACCCCCAGGTCGAACAGTTGCTGCTCAGAGAGCGTGTGTCCGGACAATGCAAGCTGGAGGATGGGGACCGTGGAAGCGCTGTAAGTGATAACCAGCGGCGGCGTCGTTCCAGGCGGTAGTTGCCGCAACTGTGTTTGCGAGATCGCAGTGATTTGCGCGAGAGCCTTCTCGATCCTAACGTTCGGCTGAAAAAAGACCTTCACCACGGCGATGCCGTTCAGTGACTGCGACTCTATATGCTGGATATCATCTACCGTCGTGGTCAGCGCGCGCTCGGTCTGCGTGACGATCCGATCGCTCAACTCCTGGGCATTGAGCCCGCCGTAGTTCCACAGAACGCTAACGACCGGGATATTGATGTTGGGAAAAATATCGGTCGGGGTCCGCAGAATGACAATCGGGCCCAGGATCAGCAGCAGCAGGGCAACAACAACGAATGTGTAAGGTCGCCTTAAGGCGAGCCGGACAATCCACATGGATCGGTCACTTTACGTTGGCCAATGGGATATCGGCACGAATAAGAATCGGGGCGGGCAGGCGCCTGTGCAAGCCCTGCCCCTAACGGCTAGTCACCGTTATTTGAGCAGTTTACCGCCGGTGTGGATGCAAATCTTGCAATTTACATTAATTTACCCACCGCAGGCGTGCGAATCGTGCTCCTCGGGGGCTGACTTACCATTCCAGTAGCTCTTTCACAAACTGAGGCTGCCCCCAACCCTACGCGATGTGAGGTTGTTACGGAACTCGTGCCGTCCGCTAAAGCGGGCTCAGGTTGTTCCACTTTCGCGTTCCCAGCACTCACGCGCTGGGTAAGGGAATGCCGCCGCTGCGCGGCTAAGGCGTGTTTCCTCCCACCGTTCGAGATCGAAACCGAGTTTCCTGACAACCTCACACGGCGAAGGGTGGGGCGACCACTTCTGGGTTGTTTTAACAACGATCGAATCACGGGCCAGCTCCCTACTTTCCGGCATAGCTGACGCGCCAGATCGAGTTCGACCCGTCATCACTTACCAAGAGGGATCCATCCTGGGCTACCGTGACGCCCACCGGGCGTCCCCACACATCGCCCGCAGGGGTGACAAAGCCCGTTAGGAAGTCCTCGTATTCGCCGGTGGCGCGCCCTTTCTGGTGCAAAGGTACACGAATGACCTCGTATCCGGTGCGCACTCCCCGGTTCCACGAGCCGTGTTCGGCCGCGAAAATGTCGCCGGCATACTCATCGGGAAACTGCTTGCCATTATAAAAAGTCATCTCCAGAGAAGCATTGTGCGGCTGCACTAGCACGTCGGGCGTAATCACTTTCGACTTCAATTCGGGATGCTTGCCTTTCAGGCGTGGATCGGGGTGGCCGCCGATGTAATACCAGGGCCAGCCGTAGAATCCTCCGTCCTGAATGTGGGTGATGTAATCCGGCGGCAGATTGTCGCCCAGGTCGTCGCGCTCATTGACCGAGCCCCAAAGTTCGCCAGTTTTAGGCTCCATGGCAATGCCGACCGCATTGCGAATGCCCCAGGCAAACACGCGTTCTCCCGATCCGTCCGGGTTGAATTCCAAGATGTCGGCACGGTGATACTCGGCGGGATTATTATCCGTGTCGTCCGCATTGGAGCGGGAGCCGACCGAGACATATATTTTCTTTCGATCGCTCGAGAACGCGATGTCGCGCGTCCAGTGGCCGCCACCGCGCAGACGCCCGCCGCCCGGCAGTTCCGCGAGCTTCTGCGCCGGACCACGCGCTTTCAGATCCCCGTCACGATACGGAAAGCGCACGACCCAGTCCGTGTTCGCAACGTACACCCACTGCGGGTCGGGTCCCGGCGGATAAAAGGCGATGCCGAAGGGCTGGGTCAAACCACTGGCAAAAACCTGCACCTGTTCGGCTTTGCCATCGTGGCTGATTCCACGGAACACTTTCACGTCTCCGGCGGAACTTTCTGCCAGAAAGACATCCCCGTTAGGGGCTGTGCGCAGTAAGCGTGGATTCTTCAGATCGCCGGCGTAGAGCTCGACTTTGAATCCGGGCAGTGCTCTCGGCCATGCATCTGCTGGTCGTGCCACCAGGTCAGGCCCGTTATCCACAGACTTGGAAGCATAAGGCTGCGGTAGATCCGCTACTGTGATCCTCCGAAAGACGCCCGGTTGCTGCGTCTTATAGTCCGTGAAAGCGGCTGGGCCGGTCAGAACGGGGTTGTTTTCAGATTTCTGAGTGAACGCGAACGATAGCGAAAATAACAAGCAAAGGAAAACTGCGGCAAGAAGTCCGTCTTTACGAAGCATCGCACCCCTCTTCAACTTAGATGAACAATAACCTGGTAGAGTACATCGGGAATTCAGGAAACCGGATTGCCCCTTGGCGAATCAAAACTTCTTTGGGGGCCAAAACGCACCCAGGGCGAATCGGAGGCTGCGATGTCTATTGACAATTCCACACTCGGCGATTCCGACGCTTCCCTTACGCGCAGGGAATTCTTGGAACTAACTGCCAGCGCAACCCTCCTCGCTGGCATGACGACCGCTTCCCGAGCCGACTCTAAGGAAGGTATGCCCTATCGCACCCTGGGCCGAACCGGCGAGAGGGTCTCAATTGTCGGCCTCGGTGGGTACCACATCGGCTCCCAATCGGATGAACAGGAGAGCATTCGCATCATCCGTGCTGCTCTGGACAGAGGAGTGAACTTTCTCGACAACTGTTGGGACTACAACGGTGGCGCCAGCGAGGTTCGCATGGGGAAAGCGTTGCGCGACGGGTATCGGGGAAAGGCGTTCCTGATGTCAAAAATTGACGGCCGCACCAAGCAAATCGCTGCCCAGCAGAT
>DATEPX010000324.1:0-2334 GCA_035272945.1 Terriglobales bacterium | reverse complement strand
GCCAACCTCGCCGAAGCCGACCCCGGCAAAATCGCCGACCACGTCGCCGAGCTGTACATTGCCGGCGCTGCGGGTGACAGCGGGAGCGAGTAGTTAGCCCGTGCCGCGACAGGCCATGTGGGGACAGCCGCCACCGGCTGTTTGAATGCTAAGTCCGTGAGGAGCACGTGGTGTAGAAAAAGCTGAACTCAACGGGAACGTTGATTCAGACTACAACCACGGAGGCTCCTCAAAGGACATATGTATTACATCGGACTGGATGTACACAAGAAGAGCATCAGTTACTGCGTGAAGGACGCGAGCGGTCAAATTCATCAGCAAGGCAAAGCGGGGGCAACACGCTGGGAACTAGATATATGGATGAAGACTCTTCCGCAGCCGTGGACTGCGGCCATGGAAGCGACCATCTTCACCGGCTGGATCTACGATTACTTGAAACCGCACGCAGCAGGGGTAAAGGTGGCGCACCCGCTCATGCTACGCGCGATCGCCGCATCCAAGAAGAAGAACGACCGGATCGATGCCAGCAAGATTGCTGACTGTCTGCGTTGCGACTTCCTGCCCGAGTGCTACATGGATTCGACGGAGATTCGGGAGAGGCGGCGAACGCTGCGCTATCGCAGCCTGCTGGTACGGCAAGTGGTCCAGTTGAAGACCCGTGCAGCGAGTTTGCTGATGGAAACAGGAGTGAGCTACGACCGGCAGCACCTGCACCGACTGGGATTCATTCCCGAGCTGCTGGCCCGCAAGGATGCCATCGACCAGAGTATCCGACCGCTTCTGCGAGTGAGCCACGATTCAATCCTGCGACTGAGACACATTGAAACTGCATTGATCCGCTCGCTGCAACGCGACCCGCTGCTGGCGGAGCGAGTGCGGCGCCTGCAAACAATACCTGCCGTGGGCAAGATCACAGCACTGACGTGGGCGCTGGAGATGGGGGATATTGCGCGCTTCCCATCGATTCGCCAAGCCATCAGCTACTGCGGGCTTTGCGGCGACGAACAAAAATCCGCCGACAAGACAGTGCGCACACCGCTTTCCAAGAAGCGCAACAAACATATTCAGCATGTGCTGGTGGAGGCGGCGAAGCTGGCTCCTCGATACGATCCTGATCTCGCCTTGCTCTACGCCAGGGAGAAACAGAAAGGGAATGCCAATCGCGCCACACTCGCGGTGGCACGCAAACTCTTGGCCTATTTGCTCGCAGTGGACCGCGAGAAGCGAGACTTCGTGCCAATACGAGAGTTCAGCAGCACCGCGGCATAAAAACCGCAACGAAAGAAGAAAAGAATCAAGATCACACAGCGCGCAGACTGCCAGGTCCTGCCTACGGCCGATTGAGCGATGGAGACAAACTCCTGAGGCTCCCTTCCTGACTGTTTCGGGACTGGCAGAGAACACCAACTCAATCATGTGCGACGGCCCTTAACGGGCCCGAGGCAACCCATGGATGATTGGTTCTGCAAGAGCAGGAACCACCGCCGAGAGGCACATTTGCGAGCTGACGATCTTGCTCAGTTGAAGTGCGCGCTCTCCCGAGCGCGCTTTGGAGACGTGTTTTTTCCCTTGACAGAGGACTTACATGGATGATCGGCCGTCATCCGTTTTACACACAGCTCGTGCTTTCCGCCTCTGCACACACCGCGATTCGAGCAAAATACGCGACTAGTTGTGGTGGCAGCGAGGCGGAAAGCATTGAGCGAGATCGGGTTCGATTACACAAGTTCGAAGCCGGGAAGCCGGATCGCCTTTTGGTCGAACGTCAACGTGCGCGTACACCCGGCCCGCGCTCCAAGCTCTGCAATCAGCGCGTCTGCAAATGATCCCCGCCCCTGTTTCAGCGCAACCATGGCAGTGAAGACCTCCTGCTCGTTTTCGATCGCGAGAACCTCAACTTGCAGCAGTTGTTCGACAGCGGTGGCGATCTCCTGAGCGGTTAAGCCATAAGCGCGGTCTAGGACCCATACCGTCTCAACCATTGCTACGACGCTGACAAAACCCGGATTGTTCTGCGTCAAACGGTGTTCAAGAATTTCCGTGGCCTTCGCTGATTGTGCCCGATCGTCCTGGGTGAGGTAGCGTATCAGGATGTTGGTATCGAGCCCGATCACCGGTGTCGTCGCCGAGGATTTCGACTCACGGCACCTTCACCGGCCGCTATGGTCATTTGCTCCGTTGTCACAGGCCGTGGGCTCCGGGATTTGACAATACCACGTACCGCCGACGCTGAGATTTTTGGCAACAAGACTACACTTCCGTCGGGATGCACAAAGAACTTAATCCGATCACCCGGCTGCAGGCCAAGGTGTTCACGGATAGATTTTGGGATTG
>DATEPX010000323.1:0-8246 GCA_035272945.1 Terriglobales bacterium | reverse complement strand
CATCATGCTTCGGCTGATTTCGCCGGGCGCTGGATGTTTCTGCCGGCCCTCAACGCGCTTCTGAACGGATTGTGCGCAATTGCACTCTGCGTGGGATTGTATTTCATCAAACATCACAACAAGGAAGCGCATCGCACGAGCATGCTGCTAGCCTTCGCGTTCTCCTCCGTTTTTCTCATCAGTTACATCGTGAACCACGCACTGCACGGCGACACCAAGTTTCCCGGCCACGGCCCGGTGCGCACGCTGTACCTTTCCATTCTAGCCAGTCACGTAATCCTTTCGATCGTCGCGCTGCCGCTGGTGCTGACGACGTTGTTCTTCTCATTGACGGGTCGGTTCGCGATGCATCGCCGAATCGCACGCTGGACGTTTCCCATTTGGCTTTACGTTTCGATCACCGGCGTGGTGGTTTTCGCTTTCCTCAAGGCGTATGCGTACTAGACCCGGTATTGAGCCGGCCTGATTTAATTAATAGGAGCCGCCATGAACGTCTCTTCCACATCACCAGCCAAATCGCCCCTCTATCGCTGCTCGCGCCGCGCCGCCATAGCGTTCCTGGCCTTCGCTACCATCCTCGCACCGACTTTTTCCCCCACCGCCGCCGCCCCCAAGCCTCGACTCTCGTCACCCTGGCCAAAATCCGCGAAGCCTGGGTCCGAGACCTTCGCGCCAAACAGCTCGAAGCCATCCTGAAGTTCTACGCCTCAGACGCCGTCTTCCTCCAACCCACCGGCGAACGCATCACCGGCTCCATCGCCCTGCGCACCCTCTTCCAAACCATAATGGCCACCTTCGACAGCAACCTCACCCTCCACAGCCAGAACCTCGAAACATCCGGCGATCTGGCCTACGATAGCGGCGACTTCCACGAAATCTTAACCACCATCGCCAACGGCGCTAAGATCGCTACCAAAAGCAGCTACATAATCATCTTCAAACGCCAGCCCAACGGCAGTTGGCAAATCGTTCAGCACGTCTGGACCGGTACCCCGCCACCTGGCACATAAGGCTTCGGAGAGAGAGAGCGAAAGGGCAAGAACCGCGGTTGCGGGCTCGCGGATGACCGCTCGATGATCCGCCGGCTCCGGGCGCACTCCAAATCCCTTCCGACAACACCTCCGCGAGATCGTCATCCCGGGTGAAGCCAGCATTGTTGCGCAACATGCGGAGGCCGTTAAGGAAGACAGTCAGGAGGTCTGGCAGTGGGCTGCCATTTAAGGACTCTCTCACCGATGTTCGGTTCCCCTTCAAGATGTATCTGAATCTCTTCTCAAAGATCGCTGTATAGGCTCAACCTGTTCAGAACTGATTCTCAACCTTCACTTCGGCAGGGACGGCTTCTTCTTCTTCTCTTGCTCTGCCGCGCGCCGGGCACTTATTTTCTTGCGAACTTCTCTCTGCTGCTCTGGCGTCAGCAGCTTGAAAACCTGGCCGCGCTCCAGCCGCCGGTACCCCTCGAGCATGGCTTCTTTCTGATCTGGACTTAACTTTTCATCTTTGACCACCAGATCCATACGCGACTTCATATCCTGATGAATCTGGTCAATTTTCTCCTTCTGATCATCCGTGTACTTCAACCCGGCGAAATCGTCCGTTGGTTGAGCGTCATTCTTCGGTCGAGCCGCAGGTGAGGCCTTGTGAGTCTGCGGCGGCCTGGGGGGACTGCCCTGCGCGCGGGTCAGTCCTGGTGCCGCACACAGTAATAGGAATCCGGCTGCAACCGTCACTCGTGCCGAAAATCGGTTCTTGCTCATGCGCATCCTTATCTGGAGCGAAGCGTGTTTTTTCATTTCTAGCTAGAGCTCTCCAACGACTGGATTGTCGCGCGTGACGCCCGCCAAACCCCGCCGCGCTTTCGAAAGCGGGACCTTGTTTCAGCGGAAGGATGCCATCGATTTAGCTTTTTTCCGCTTGGTCTGGTTCGGCGGCCTTTAGGGCCGGGCTCGCCCTCGCCACTGGATCAAGTGTACTTTGCGGAACCGCAAAGTACAAAACCAGCGGCGTGCTTGCAATTCCGTGCAAAGATTTCATAATTAGCGCGTCCCCGCAACAGGACGTTTTCTTGATGGTTTGCCCACAGTGCAGCTACGCAAATTTGGAGAGGTCGGTGACTTGCGCGAAGTGCGCGACGCCATTGCCGTTGAGTGACCAGACCCTGGTTACCGGAGGCCAGGGTTGGTCCGTCCCTGCGGGGGACGTGGTCATTTCCCCATCAGGCTTTGGACAGTTGGATCCCGGCACGATTTTGGGCGGGCGCTACGAGATTGTTCGGCTGTTGGGACAAGGTGGCATGGGCGCGGTGTACCAGGCTTACGATCGCGAACTGGAACGTCAGGTGGCGCTGAAGGTGATTCGCAGCGATCTGGCGGCCAATCCGGAAATCCTGAAACGATTCAAACAAGAATTGATATTGGCGCGGCAAATCACGCATAAGAACGTCATCCGTATTTTTGATTTGGGGCAGGCCGACGGGTTCAAGTTCATCACCATGGACTACATCGAAGGCGAGGATTTGCAGAGCCTGCTTCGCCGCAAGAAGAAGCTGGAGCCGGCGGAAGCGGCCAATATCATCGCGCAGACTTGCCGGGCGTTGGAAGCGGCGCATGCGGAAGGAGTGATTCACCGCGATCTGAAGCCACAAAACATCATGCTGGACAAGCGCGGCCGGGCGTACGTGATGGATTTCGGGATTGCGCGATCGACGTTGGCTCCGGGAATGACGCAGACCGGGGCGCTGATCGGGACGCCGGATTACATGTCGCCCGAGCAGGCGAAAGGGCAGACGCTCGATGCGCGGTCGGATTTGTTCAGCGTGGGCATCATTTTCTACGAGATGCTCGCCGGGCAAACCCCCTTCCTTGCCGACACCACAATGGGAAAGCTCTGGAAGCGCACGAATGAGCTGGCACGCCCGTTGGGAGAACTAGATAAGACGATTCCGCCGACACTCTGCGAGATCGTCCGGCGATGCCTGGAGATCGATCCGCACAAGCGGTTCGCGAGCGCGGCGGAATTATTGCAACAGATCGAAGTGTGGCAAGGACCGAAAGCGGGAACGCGTGTGTTGGTCCAGCGGGTCGGCGGTCTGCCCGCATACGTCAAATGGGCGGGGACGGGGCTTGCCGTGGCGCTGGTTGCCGCGGGATTTTTTCTGCGTTCGAAATTGGGGACACGTCTCGCAGCGCCGCACGCGCCGGTATCGCTGCTGATCGCGGATTTTGACAACAAGACGGGAGATCCGGTTTTTGACGGGACACTGGAACCGATGCTAGGAATTGCGCTGGAGGGCGCGCCGTTCATTTCCTCGTACAATCGCGGGCAAGCGAAAAAGGTGGCGGCCAGGATACAGCCAGGGGCGTCGCATATGGAGGCGGCGCTGGCGCAGTTGGTGGCCGTTCGCGAGGGAGTGAATGCGGTGGTGGCAGGCTCGATCCAGAAAGAAGGAAGCGGCTACAAAGTTTACGTGACGACGCTCGATCCAGCGACCGGCAGGGCCCTGCTGAAGGAAGAAAGCGACGCTTCGAATAAACAGGATGTTCTTGCCGCGGCAGGAAAACTTGCGGAACGCATTCGCAAGGGCCTGGGCGACACAACGCCTGAGTCCGCGCAGAAATCCGCGGCAGAAACATTTACCGCAGGCTCGCTCGAAGCGGCGCATCAGTACGCGGTCGGCCAGGACCTGCAGCAATCCGGGAAATGGACTGACGCGATCAACGCTTATGGGCAAGCGGCCAAATCGGATCCTGATCTGGGCCGAGCGTACGCCGGGACGGCGGCAATGTACGCGAATCTCGGGAAGAATCAGGAGGCGGAAAAGTATTATCAATTGGCTCTGGAGCGGATCGACCGGATGACCGACCGGGAGAAATACCGGACACGCAGCGGGTATTACTTGCTGATGCACAATCAGGCGAAGGCGATTGAGGAGTTGTCGGCCTTGGTCAGCCAATATCCGGCGGATACCGCGGGGCATGCGAATCTGGCACTGGCCTATTTTTACGGCAGGAACATGAGCAAGACGCTAGAGGAGCAAAAGCGGGCGATGGAGATTACCCCGCACAGCCTGCTCCAGCGTGTGAATTATGCGATGTATGCGTTGTATGCGGAGGATTTTGACACAGCGGCGAAGGAAGCACAGTCGATCCTGAACGAGAACCCGAAGTTTGATCAGGCGCTTCGCACGCTGGCGCTGGCGGAGTTGGGGCGGGGGCACAACGAAGAAGCGCGGCAGAACTACAAGAAGCTCCAGGGGGTGGGCGCCTATGGCGCTTCGATCGCGTCAACGGGACTAGCGGACCTGGAATTGTACGAAGGCCGGCTCACGGAGGCGGCCGCGATTCTCGAGAGGGCCATCGCGGATGATCGTGCGGCGAAGGATGAGGAAGCTGCGGCCGATCGCACGGCCACGCTTGCCTTGACGGAGCTTGCGCGCGGGAAAACATCGGAAGCGGTTTCCGCTGCGGGAATGGCTGCTGCGGGAAGCAAAGAAGCGAGCGTGATTTATCGAGCGGCGCAAGTCTATGTGGCTGCGGGACAAGAAGCGAAGGCGCTGCAACTGGTTGCGCCACTTTCGCAGCGGCTGGAGACTGAACCGCAAGTTTATGCGAAATTGATTGCAGGCGAGGCGCGGCTCAAGCGTGCCAATGCACGCGAGGCGCTGAATTCATTTCAGGAAGCGCAGAAGCTGGCAGACACCTGGCTGGGGCATTTTGACATGGGGCTGGCATATCTTGCGGCTTCGGCGTACACGGAAGCTTCCTCGGAATTCGACGTGTGCTTGAAGCGGCGCGGAGAAGCTACTTCCGTTTTTCTCGACGACGTCCCTAGCTACCACATCTTGCCGGCTGTGTATTACTACCAGGGGCGCGCGCGCGAGGGATTGCATAGCCCGGGGGCCGCAGAGTCTTACAAGGCATTCCTCGCCATCAAAGAAAGAGGCGCTGGAGATCCTCTCGTCGCGGACGCCCGACGGCGCCTTGGCCAGCACTGAGGCAATTTCTCCTGTGCCGATTCTGAAGAGGCGGCGGCAGACAAGCCTTCGCCTCTCAGGAAGAGAACGCCGCGCTACGGCACCGGAACGTAGGTCAGGTTGTCCACGTTATATCCACTCGCACCACTTCCCGTGCCCTTGATAGTTACGGATGTAAACGGCGTGCTCGAAATCAACCCCACGAAATAGAACGACGAAGTATCGTAGGTGGAGCCGTTGCAGGCCGTCCCCACGGCCGTGCTGAGACAGTACGAGCCGGGCACACTCGTAAAGGCATTGAAGAAGATCCCCGAGGCGATGACCGGAACAGGGAAAGTAACGGTGATACTATCCCCCTGAAGGAAGAAGCTGGGTGAACCGCCGCGCCGGGCAGTCAGACTCTGCGTGCCGATGCTGGCAAAGCTTCCATTGATGAGGCCGTCTACCCCCGCTGGGAAACTAGAGTAAGTCAGGCTATCCACAGTCGCCCCTTGCAGAATCACGCTTCCATTGGCAAGGGTTTCATATGTCTCCGTTGTTGAGGGAATCGAACCAAGAGCAGCAAAGAAACTGGCCGAACTTGTAAACGTCCTAGGTGTGAACCCGAGATTTGAGAGTGGATAAAAGATTTCAGCATTTGCCAATACGTTGGGACCGTTAAACCCGCCCGCGATCACTACGCTGCCGTCGGGCAGGAGGGCTTCTCTTCCTCCACCGTTGTTGCTAGTCAGGTCTCCGCCGGCACCAAAAGTACCAGTGGCTGGATCGTAGAGTTCGGCGTACGCAGTGGTGCCCCCTCCCACACCCTCGATGAGCACCAATCCATTCGGGAGCACGGTGTCGAAGTAGCGAGCGCGTGGCTGAGCCATGCTTCCCGTCGAGCTGAATGTTCCAGCCGATGGATCGTACAATTCAGCCGTTGCGGTTGTGGCTCCGCCGCTAGTGATTTGCCCGCCCGCGACAAGGACTTTGCCGGTATTCAGCAGAGCTGATGCGTGGAACAAGCGCGCGGTAGCCATGCTTCCGGTCGGTACAAACGTCAGAGTCACCGGATCGTATAGTTCCGCACTAGCGAGCAGCGTAAGGTGAGCATCAAAGCCGCCGGTGATCAACACCTGACCATTGGGAAGCAGATCGGCGTGATGATCCGCACGTGGTGTGTTCATGCCCAATTCGGTGTTGGAAAAAGAATTCGTAGTTGGATGGAAGATTTCCGCGGTCCCAACGGTCGTCAAGGTCGTGGCGTTGTTGACGGAGTCGCCGCCAGCAATTAGCACTGTGCCATCCTGCAGGAGGGTGGCGGTATGTTCCGAGCGCGGGCTTGTCATGGCGCTAGGCAGCAAGGTGAAGGAATTGTCAGCGGGGTCGAAGATTTCCGCGGACGCTAGAGAGGTCGTGTCGTTGAAGCCACCAGCAATCAATACTTTCCCATTCGAAAGCAGAGTCGCGGTGAAGTCGACCCGCGGATCATGCATGTTTCCAATCGAGGCGAATGTATGAGTGGCGGGATCGTAGATTTCCGCGCTCATCAGCGCGCCCGTGCCATCTAGATTTGACGCGCCCCCGGCGACTAACACCTTCCCGTTGGGCAGGCTGACTGCCCGATGGTACTCGCGCGCCACTGTCAAACTGCTCGTGTCGCAGAAACCTTCGACGTTGAACGTGACTGAAGTCCCGAAAACGTTCGGTGCGGAACTGACAGTGGCTTTCAGCGTGTAAGCCTGTTGGCCCCGGTCGATCTTCAAGTCGTTAAAGCTTGCCTGACCCGTCTGGTCCGTCACTTGCGTCAGCGTACCGCTCAGAATGGCAGTAGGACAAGGCGGCGTACCATTGAAAGAAATCGTGACTGGGGCGCCTGGAACGACCGCTTCTTGGTTGTCAGTCACCCGAACCGTGATTGGGCTATTGCTAAGCACATGACCGCCTACCGAGTTGACCGGACTCGTTATGAAGAATATATTTCCGCCGGTCTGAACGGGCATCACGATGTTGATGCTATAGCTCTGCGTAAACACCTGCTGCGGGTTTGAGCTGTCGACGGCCCGGACGGTGAAGTTGGACGTGCCCGTCCCGGTGGGCGTCCCCGTAATCGTGCCGTTGTTGAAGTTGAGCGAGGCTGGTAACGCTCCTCCGATAAGAGAAATAGTGACAGGAGAAAGTCCTCCGGCGGGCACGATTGCCTGGCTGTAGAACGTGCCTTGCGTTCCGCCGGGAAGCGTCGCGGATGCCAGCGACAGAGGCGGAACGACGTGAATCGTGTAGCTCTGCGACGTGGTGTGCTGCGGAAATTGAGTTCCAATGGCAGTGTCTTTTACCTGGATCGTAAACGTAAAGGTTCCAGTGGCGGAAAGCGGGCCGCTGATTGCGCCGGTCGCGGTATTCAAGCTGAGGCCAGTAGGCAACGCTCCCACAGAAACGCTCCACCTGTCGGCGCCCGGGTTTCCACCCTGCACGGCGATACGCGCGCTATAGGAATTGCCAAGGATGCCATCGAGCAGCGTCGCCGTTGTGATCATGAGAGGCGGCACGGTAACCGGCGGAAAAATCGTCGCGCCGGGATTCGAGAGGACGGTTTGCGTGTTTACGGCCTGCGGGATGGTCACTGGAGTGATTGAGGTCAACGGATTGAACGGAGTAATTGCTGGCGTTGGATTTACAACGCGAAGCGTGATGTATACCGTCTCACCTGGGGCGAGGGTGACCGAAGCTTCATTCGGGGTGGGATTGGTAATGTTTGGATTTCCGAGTTGGGGATCCGTTGGGGTGTAGAGCTTTGGGTTGGTGATGTTGGCTACGGTGACCCAATGGGTTTCATTGGCGAGCTGGCAGTTGTTGGCGGCGGGCGTCTCGTAAAGCTTGTTGAGGATGAGCTGCAGGAAGACGCCGCCTGGCGGGGGAGCAAAAGTCGCGGTCTTCACGGTGTAGGTGGCGGTGGTGTTGCCGTTGTTGCTCATCGGGTAGATGACGTCCTGAATCGAACCGTTGGTTATGTCCGGATTGGTGATGTTGGGATTGGTGATGTTCGGGTTGGTGATGTCTGGGTTGGTGATATTGGGATTGGTGATGTTGGGATTGGTTGCACTAACGTTGGTGATGTTCGGGTTGGTGATATTCGGATTCGTGATGTTGGGATTGGTGATGTTCGGGTTGGTGACTTCAAAATTGGTGATATTAGGATTGGTGATATTGGGATTGGTGATGTTCGGGTTCGTGATGTTGGGGTTAGTAATGTCTGGGTTGAGAACCGCTGAAGAGCTCAGACCGTTGGTGACCA
>DATEPX010000322.1:0-134865 GCA_035272945.1 Terriglobales bacterium | reverse complement strand
CGTTCGATCTGAATAGCGTTATAGAAGATACGTTAACCCTTTTCGGTCGTCCGCTGACCAAGGTGGGGGTGACCGTGGATAAACGGCTGGGCACGTTACCCGGCATGAAAGGTTCGGCCGACCAGTTTCGCCAGCTGTTCTCAAATCTGGTTGTCAACGCGCGCGACAGCATGCCCGAGGGCGGAAAACTGATCATTAAGACGAAGTACATTCGAGCAGCCGATGGAATCCATGGCGCGCTTCAAATCACCGTGGCCGATACGGGGACTGGCATTCCAAAAGAACTGCATAGGGCGATGTTCGAACCCTTCGTCACCACCAAAGGGGAGAAGGGAACCGGGTTGGGGCTTTGGATTGTAAAAGGCATTGTGGAGAATCATGCGGGCCGCATCCAGGTCCGCAGCACGGTCGGAAATGGGACGGTGTTCAGGCTGTCATTCCCGATTTCAATGGATTCCGTTGCGCCTGTGCGCCGCTAGGACCCGTTCTTGTAGTGCTGGACACGTTTTGGGAAGTGCAAAAAGCCCGGGGTGAAAAAGGAAAAGCACATGGCGACAAAGGCTGCGAGCAGGCCGCGGAAGTCCGGCAGGAAATCGGCTAAAGAAGACTTCCAGGTGAAGATTGCCGAGCGGCCGTCGCAGGTTCCTGAAGTTCCGTCCGGAGAGGGTGGTCGTTATGTATACGGGGTGGTGGAAGCTACGGAGCAAACGACCTTCGGGAAAATCGGAATCGGTGGCGCGGGCGAGCTGGTCTACATGGTCAAGTACCTCGATATCGCAGCGGTAGTCAGCAAGACTTCGGTCTACATCTTTGATCCGACGCGAGAGAACGCGTTAGCCCACGAACACGTCATCGAAACCGTGATGAAGAACTACACGATCATCCCTATGAGTTTTGGAACAGTTTTCCGCACCGATAGTGACATTCGAGAGGTGCTCAAAAGCATTTACTCTTCGCTGAAGGATGTTTTGAAACAGATGGCAGGGAAGTTGGAGTTCGGGCTGAAAGTCAACTGGGAGCGCGACCAGATCATTGAGGAGCTGAAGCAGGGAGATGAAGAGATTCGGCAGTTTCATCAAGAAATTATTCGCAAGCACCTGCAATCGACCTATTTGGCGAGAATGCAACTGGGGCGCATGATCGACAAGGCCCTGGTCGAGAAGGCTACGCAATACGTTCGCGAGATCTACGAATCGCTGCGCAGCGTGTGCGTCGCATCCCGGGATAATCAGCCTATCGGGGACAAAATGATCATGAACGCGGCGTTCCTGGTTGAGCGCCACCGTGAGGCTGATTTTGACGCCGTAGTCAATCGGATCGCAAAAAAGTATGGCAAGCGCTTAAAGTTCAAGTACACAGGCCCGTGGCCACCCTACAACTTCGTCAACATAAGGCTCAAGCTGGAACGAGTATCGGCGACTTGATCCGTTGGGAGAATTTCGCATGCTGCTGATTGACGACCTGTTATTGCTGCCGGTTTCCGGTCTAAGGTTCATTTTTCGTACTCTGCATAAGGTGACGGAGGAGCAATGGACGGACGATGCTCCCATCAAGAAGCGTTTGCTGGAATTGCAGCTGGAACTGGAATCAGGCGAAATCACCGAAAAACAATATGTGAAAAAGGAAGCTGCGATTTTGCGCGAGCTGCGCGAAATCGAGAGGCGGAAGCGTGCACTGGCCGGCTTGCCGCCAGAAGAGGCCGACCGGGGGCTGGTTTTTAGGGGCGGCGGGCAGGACCGCGCCGAGGCTTCGGTAACTTTGCATCAGGACCAGGAACGAAAGAGCAGATAGGCCGGAAAAGACATCTCACCGGCGAACCGCGCTCGAGCGGACAGAGCGTTTGTCGCTCGCGTAAACTTCGAGCGACTTCTCAAGCAGGGCGTGCAAGTTCCTCTGTAGTCGCTTCAGATCAGAAATCAGTTCGGTAACATCCATTCCCATCAAGTTGTTTTGGATCAAATCGTAGACGGGCTGATGGAGGAGGTCGAAATCCTTGATCACGTTTGGGATGGGACAGCCTTGCTTCTTCCGCCGTTTTCCATGCTCGCTGGCAACGCGCAATTCCGCCGCACTAGGCTCGTCACGTTCCCTCTCCAGTAGCTCGATCAAAGCATTGAGCAGTTTGGGCAGATAATCGACGCGCTCCTCATCGGACAGGGGGACACCGGAGAGCTTTCTATCTCTTTTCATTGCCTCCAACATCCGACGAGTAATCTCGCTGCTGTTTTCTTTTAGGATGGCGGCAAGTCTCTTGGGCCCAGCAGCCGGTTGGGAAGCGCGCAAGAGCAATTTCTCCTGCATGGTTGTGATCAGCGATTCCACATCGGCGGGTTTGACCAGGTAGTCGTCCACCTGATTGTGAATCGCCTGCAGGGCTGTCTCGAAGGCCGGATAACCGGTCAAGATGAGGTTGAGGCAATTCGGTTGGAGGTGCCGCATCGCGCTGACTACCAGGAAGCCATCGCCTTCTTCGCCAATATTGAGGTCGGTAAGCAGAACGTCAAACTGGTAGCTGTTGATCTCGACGAGAGCTTCCGCAACGCTTCCCGCCACGCGGACCTCAAAGCCTTCTTTTTCCAGGACGGGAGGGAGAGTTAGACGAATGCTGGCTTCATCGTCCACGAAAAGGATACGCTTGGGGGCGGGCATGTTCTTTTCTTTTCTCGGTCCGTCTATTGGCAGCGTTGAAAGGCTTTTATAAGCGATATAATAACGCTCGCCGGCGCAGGCGACGACCGCACGTCTCCTCCGAACCGAAGGTGCTAGATGGCAAGCACGGTTCGGACGTTTGGGCAAATCGGAGGCTTCCCCGGATGGAGCCGATGCCCAACATCGCTTACCGGGATAGCGCCCTCCTATAGTATCAACATACTTACGCGGGGTGAGGAAATGCATTCTCCTAAGTTCGAGGCAGTGGATGCAAACCGAGAGAAGGCCGGACCGGTATTGATTCCCAAAACAGATTCGGGCCAAGAGGCGGAGCCTGCCCAGTTAAGGAATTGGAATGATGAGTTAATCGAGAAATCGGATCTGTTGGAGCTGGCGAGCGAGGCCATCCTCATTCTCGATGCGGAACGGCGCCTGATTTTCTGGAACCGAGGTGCGGAGCGCCTCTACGGATGGGCAAGGAGCGAAGTCCTGGGCAAATCGCCGGATACGCTCTTGCAGACGCAGTACTCGACAGCACTGCAGGAAATTGAGAAAAAAATCTCCGGGCAAGGGCAGTGGGAAGGTGAGTTGACGCAAACGGCTCGCGACGGGAAACGTGTGCTGGTGGCGTGCCGGTTCTCCAGCAGAAGAGATGCATCGGGACAACAGCGCTGGCTGCAAGTCCACAGTGATATCACGGGGCGAAAGAGGGCAGAAGAGGAGTTGCGTAACCTCTCTGGACGGATGCTGAATCTGCGTGACACCGAACGCCGCCGCCTGGCGCGGGAGTTGCACGACAGCGCGGGCCAGTTGCTGGTTGCAGCCACCGTAAACCTTTCCTTGTTCGAAGAGCATTTAGGTAACGTTGAGCCAGAAGCAGCAAGGTTTCTCTCCGAGAGCAATAAGCTCATTGCCCAAGCCTTGAGCGAAATTCGGACGATTTCGCACCTGCTGCATCCACCCTTGTTGGACGAAGTTGGTCTGTCGTCGGCCCTGCGCTGGTACGTGGATGGTTTCTCGGAGCGCAGCAAGATCAAGGTCGAGCTGCGTCTGCCGCAGAATCTGGGAAGGTTGCGAAGGGAACTTGAACTCGCGGTATTCCGCATTGTGCAGGAAGGTCTTACCAACATACACCGCCATTCGGGAAGCACAACGGCGGAGATTGCAGTCGAGAAATCGCCAGGACTGCTCAAATTAAGCGTGCAAGACCATGGCAAAGGGATGATCCAGCAAGGGGGAGTTCCCGACGACCAGAAGCGCCTCACCCCAGGCGTAGGTATTCGCGGCGTCCAGGAACGTGTGCGACAGTTGGGAGGGCAGATGCAAATTCGCTCTGGCGATTGGGGTACAGCCCTCGACTGCGAGTTCCCCTTACCAGCTGAGGATTGAATACAACCCCAGTCCGGCCATCTTCATCCCAAGTTGAGTTTTGGTGTATCCGCGTGATGGAAATCCGCGTGCGGTGACCGTTAAGAGCTGTAGATTCTTAGTCTTGCGATGGGGCAGTCAATATCAACAGATCAACGCACGAGACCACATAGAGGGTTGACGGTTGCACTTATGCTCGGAAGATCGAAAGATGACGATCTTCGCCCATACGAGCAAGGCAACTGAAGTGAAGACGGGGACCCAGCAAAGAGAATTCCAGTAAGCACCCAGGGAGAAAAAAAGGGGCCACAAACATCGGTGTAGCTGACACGCCGGTTAGCCGAGTGGGGCGACTGCTCTGGAGTCCTGAGTCGTCTGGGCACAAAAATGGGCCTGAGATGTCATTCGGGGGGTAGATTGGCGATGACCTTTGAACCGCGGGCTACGATCCTTCTTGCCGAGGATGAGCCCGGCATTTTGTACACGTTTAAAACGATTCTTGAAGAGGCGGGATTCCAGGTGCGTGCGGCTCATAGCTTTGAAGCAGCCAAGAAATGGATTGAGCGAGATCAGTGCGATGTCCTCATAACAGACTTCAGCCTGGAAAAAGAAGATTTGGGACTGGAGCTGGCTCGCGAAGCCAAGAAGAGGATCCCGGCCCCGGCCATCCTGATTTACAGTGACTATCCCACGATAGAGCGGCTGCGTGCGGCTCACGCCCTACCCATTGATTACTTCGCCTTTAAACCCGTCGACCTCGAGGAAATCAAGACAGCATTGTCGCGGCTAGTTGCGCGGCGGGCGGACTCGCTGGCTTCTAGTTGGTGCTGAAGGCTGAACCGAGGTGAATTAGTTGTTAGGCTCCTGACACGTGCCTGTAATTTCTAAACTCGCAACAACGGAACAATCAGTATGCTAACAAAGCGTTCAATCCTTCTCGTGGATGACGAGAACAGCATTCTCGAGACCCTTCGGCTGGTATTCGAGCGCGAAGGATACGAGGTGGCTACGGCTAAGAACAGTACCGAGGCGGTAGGCTTAATCTCGGGGAACGGCCGATTTGATGCTGTGATCACGGACTTGAACATGGAGGAAGAGGACATCGGGCTGGAAGTGGCGCGCGCAGCGATGAAATCGAAGCCGCGACCCGCGGTAGTAATCTGCACAGGCTTTGCCAGCATGGCGAATTCCCGTGCAGCGCTGGAAATGGGCGTCGATTACATGGCACACAAGCCAGTGGAATTAAACGACCTGATCTCCGCTCTGAACCGGCTGATTTCCAGGCACCGCGAATGGGGAGAACGGGGATGAATGCTAAGACCGCTGCGGGCAAACGTCCCAGGATGGCTTTATTGGTACACGGCAACGAGGCCGTCGTTTCCAGCTTGCAAGACGCTCTCTCCGAGCGAGGATTTGTGACCGTCGTAGCGCAGGATTTAGCGAGCGCTCTTTCAGCCATAACCACACATTACTTTGAGGTCGCAATTGTCTCGTCGCAACTGGCCGGAGGTGGCGATGGCTGGCACTTGGCTGGAGTATTGCACTTGGTCTTTCCGAAGGCTGTCGTCTGCGTGATTTCTCTAACCGAACCCGATGTGCTGGCCTTGCAGGCCGCCATTAACTACGGAGTGCGAGAAGTTTACCAGCAGTCGAGGCCTGCTCCTGAGATGATCAGCTCCATCCTGCGCCAACTCGAACACAGTTCCCGGTCCTCTACGGCACGAATTGCAGCACGCCGCATGCGTTTCGGGTAGGATAGTCGGAAACAGATGCCGGAAAAGGAAAACAAATCCACTACGGTCCTTTGCATTGATGACGAGGAACCCGGACTAAAGGTTCGAAAGATTCTGTTGGAAACTGCAGGCCACCGTGTCCTCACCGCGCGCTCCGGCGGGGAGGGCATCCGAGTGTTCCAGTCCGAACCAGTCGATGCCGTCATTTTGGATTACTGGATGTCCGGTATGAATGGCGTGGCCGTGGCTCGCGAACTCAAGCGTCTGCGTCCATCGACGCCAATCATCATCTTGTCGGCCTACGGAACCCTGCTGGACGAAGCTCTGGGAGTAGCAGACCTCTGGATTCGGAAAGGCGAAGAGGACCCGCAATACCTGCTGGCCAAAATCAAAGAGCTTTTGGAAAACCGCAAGGCAAACTGAGTTCCCACGTTCGTAATTGCACTAAGTTCGTGTTGCGGTCAAACAATAGTCCCACCTCGATTTTCCTGCCATGTTTACGCGTCACACCACCCTATGACGTAAATCACTGCGTCATTGTTCACAACACAACACGATAACGGATAGCACCAGCGAGGATGCCGATTGGGGAGTTGCGCGCGCGTCAGCGGCCCAAGTGTCACATGAACAACAGCTTACAGGAGCGGCGGTGGTTCTGGGTAACGCTCATACTTTCCAGCACCACCATCGTGGCCCTGGTGTTTGCTTTTTGGGAATTGGTGGAAAATCGCTTCTTCCGCGAGCTGGATTACGTCTCGCTGCACTATCTCTACATCAGCCGTGGAGTGACGGCATCTGTCCTTCTGGCCATCTGGGCCGCCTGGTTTGTCACGCGCCAGCGCAGGATCGCGGAAGTGGAATTGCGCAAGTCTCACGAGAGATACCGGGGACTGTTGGAAGCCTCGCCGGGAGCCGTTGTGCTGTATGACCATCATTTGCGCGTCTTGGAGTGGAATGCCGCAGCGGAGCGACTTTATGGTTGGACACGAGCACAAGTATCCGGGCACGAATTACCTACCTCCGTCTCCGAGCGTGAAACCGAGTTACAGGAATTCCTCAGCCAGGTAGAAGGCGGCCAACCTTTGCTGGATCGGGAGACGATGCGAAAGAACAAGCAGGGCGAAGAGATCGAAGTCCAGCTAAGTTTGTTGCCATTTCGCGAAGGCGGCCAGCTGTACTTTTTGGAAGTGACCGCCGACATTCGTGAGCGAGTGCGGCTGCGGCAGCGACTGATTGAACTGGAGAAGCTGACCAGCATGGGCCAAATGGCGGCGGGCACGGCTCACCACCTGAATACGCCCCTGGCTTCGATGTTGCTACGCGTACAGATGATGCGGGAACGGGCCGAGCGCAACAACGGGTTTCACAACGATCTGGAGCGATTGGAGCACACGATCGGCTTCTGCCAGCAATTTGTGCGGCGCCTGCTCGATTTCTCGCGGAGGCCGCTGTCACGGCCGGAACCAGAAGCCCTTGGGCCAGTAGTCCAGGCTGTGCTGGGCTTTCTATCACCCTCATTCCTGGCGAAAAAGGCGAGCTTGGTGTTTCTGGAAGGGGAACTGGCTCAAACCAAGGTTCTGGCAGATAGAAACAACCTGGAAACGCTGCTCTTAATCCTGCTCAGTAATGCCCTGGACGCGATCGCGGATGAGGGGACGATCAACATAGAACTGCGGAGTACGGAAGACGATTGTCTCGACATCGTGATTGCCGATAACGGGTGTGGCATCTCTGCTGCGCATCAGGGGCACATGTTCGAGCCTTTTTTCACGACTAAGCCGATCGGGAAGGGAACCGGGTTGGGGCTGGCGATTGCCAAGAATATCGTCAGCGAGCACGGAGGCGAGATTCGATTAGAGAGCACCGCCGGCAAAGGTACGAGGGCGATTGTCCGTCTTCCAGTGTGGCGTGGGGTCTTGAGCTCCTCGGAAGCGGTGAGCCAATGAGCGCGGACACTCGAAGTCCGGAGATCCTGGTGGTCGACGACGATCGCGAGTTGGCGGAAACGCTGCGTGATTTCCTAGTCGGCGAGGGCTACACCGTGGGTCTGGCTAACTCGGCGGCAAGCGCAATTGATTTTTATGAGCACAATCCGCACCTGGCACTGGCTTTGCTCGATCTGGTTATGCCGCAGAGTAATGGCATGGCAGTCATGGAAGAGCTGCACCGGCGCAATGCTGACCTGCCGGTTGTGATCATGACTGGCTTCGGAACAATCGAGACCGCTGTCGAAGCCATCAAGCGCGGTGCGGAAGACTACATCACGAAGCCCTTCGATCGCGACGCGGTGCGCAAGAAGATTGGCAGATTGATGGAGGTGTACCGGCTGCGCCGCCGAGTGGCCAAGCTGGAGGCTGATCTCAAGTCGGGTGACCCCTTCGAAGACTTAATCTACGTCTCCAACAGCATGCAGAAAATTGTGGAGCGTGCGCGGACTGTGGCTGCGACCGATGCCGCTGTTTTGCTGGTAGGCGAGACGGGTACGGGAAAAGAGCGCCTGGCACGGGCCATCCATCGAGCCAGCCAGCGAGGCGGGGGCGAATTTCTCGCGGTCAATTGCGGGGCACTGCCCAGGGAATTGATTGAGAGTGAATTATTTGGTGTTCGCCGGGGCGCTTACACCGGGGCGTATGCCGACGCGCCCGGGGTCTTCATGGCAGCGAACAAGGGAACTGTGTTCCTGGACGAAATCGGCGAGATGCCAAGAGAAGCGCAGGTAAAGCTGCTGCGGGTCTTACAGGAGAAAGAGGTCCGGGCCGTAGGCAGCGTGCAATCGGCTCGAGTCGATACGCGGGTGATCGCGGCAACCAATCGTTCGCTTGCCGCTTTGCGTTCCGAGCTTCTGCGGGAAGATTTGTATTTTCGACTCGCCACGGTCGTCATCGAGGTCCCACCTTTGCGAGCACGACGGGAGGACGTTTTGGTGCTGTCGCAATGGTTCGCGGCCCGTTTGTCGGAGAAGTACGGGAGGCATGTAACAGTAAGCCGTGGAGCCTTGGAATGCCTTCTGAATCATCCTTTCCCTGGCAATGTGCGCGAATTGGAGAACCTGCTGGAGAGTGTGTGTGCGTTGTCCACGGATGATCCGCAGACCATTTCCGAGAAGGACGTGCGGCAGATGGTAGCGCAGAGTCCAACTCTGCCCCGGGAAGATGTTCCGCTCGCGCTGGATGAGATGGAACGGATGGCCATCGAGCGCGCGGTGCGGCTCTGTCACGGAAATCGGACTAGGGCTGCGGCATTGCTAGGAATCTCACGGGACACGCTCTACCGCAAGATTCGCGAATTCAAAGGCAACGGGGATTCGCTATGAAGATACCGCGCCAGATCGCCGTATGGGGATCGGCGGCGGTGCTTTCGATCGTCGTTCTGTTCTTGGTTGTGGTACGACAGAGCCAGGAATCGCAGCGCCGCTGGGCGGTACAGGTAGCCGCTAAGCCGGTGGCCGGCAGCGCCGTATTCCGAAACAAAGGCTGCGCTGCTTGCCACGGGGCCACAGCAAACGGGACAGCCTCGGGTCCTCGATTGCGCCAGCGCGAGTCCTTGTCGGGACTTCCCCAGCTTGTCACGGCGATGTGGAACCACGCTCCACGAATGTGGGAAACGATGGAATCGAAACAACTAGCGTACCCGGCGCTTAGATACGAAGAGACCTCACAGCTGGTCTCCTATCTCTATGTCTCCGGGTACCTGGATAACGATGGCGACCTCGCCCGCGGAGAGAAGCTGTTCGAGGAGCGAAAGTGCGGGCAATGTCATCGCCGATCTTCCGATGGGGAAAATGTAGCTCGACCACTGGATGAAATGGCACACGCTAGCGATCCGCTATCGTGGACGCAAGCGCTGTGGAACCATGCGTCCGCGATGCAGGCGAAGATGAAAAGCATGGGAATCGCCTGGCCTAAGTATCAGGCCAGCGATTTGCGGGACTTGTTTGCCTACGTGCGGCACATGCGCAGCTCAGCCGACGACGATCCGCCCGATGTGGCCGGCGATCCTGACCGAGGATGGGCTTTGTTCCAGCAGAAGGGGTGTATTCGCTGTCACGCCGTTTCATCGGAACCGGGAGGGATCGGTCCCAACCTGGGAGCGGATAGGGCACTGCCTCCCACATTTTCCGAGTTTGGCGCCGCCCTACTGAATCATTTTCCCGAGATGCAAAATGCGATGCAGCAGGAAAAGACGGGAGTGCCGCGCTTTGAAGATCACGACGTGATGGACGTGGCGGTCTTCCTCTACAGCTTGCATTATCTGGAACCCACTGGGTCGCCCCAGGTCGGCAAGAGCCTTTTCAATTGGCGCGGCTGTAGCCGTTGCCACGGCCAGAACGCTGAGGGGACAAACGAGGGCCCAGCATTACGCGGCCGCGCAAAGACCTACACAGCTGTGCGTCTAGCTACGAATCTGTGGGGTCACGGTGCGCGCATGTATCAGAACAGTCAGAAAACCGGGAATGCCTGGCCGACTCTGCAGGACTCTGACATCGGGCACCTGCTAACGTTCCTGAACACTTCTCCGGAACGTTAGCCTGACTGTCCGATTCTCGGACGCTCGCACGATTCTCGGACGAAGCGGAGACGAGCAAGAGGATAGTGGAGACGGGCTAAGTGGTGACGGGTGTTGAGATTGCAGTTCAGTCAGCTTGTGGCGATTAGCTTGCGAATGAAAGGGGTGAGGCGGGGCAGCGAAACCGTGCAGGTCGGACCTCCTAATGAGTATATCGCAGCCCTACTTAGAGTTTCCGAAGGAGTTCACCATGCGCCGTTACGCAATGTTCGCCGCCGGGATGCTGATGGTCGGAGCTGGCGCCTACCTGATCTTTGCAAATCCTCATTTTTTGCCCCTCTGGTTCGTGTGGCTCGCCGGTCCGTTTCTTTGGTACGTGGGAGTCGCCGTGAGTATTGGAGGATTGGCTGCGGCCCTTTTTCTCGGTCCTGCAAAAGAAGCGCCAGGAGCTGAGGAGCAAGAAGAAGTACCGGTCCTGCGTTTCCGCAAATTAGCCAAGCGTCAACCTGCCGGAGTGCTACGTGAAATTCCGGCGATGGGCGGTTTCATTCTGTAGTTCGGGCCAGGCAGGTCGCTGATTCGAACCCTTGAAAGGGAAAACTAGCAAACCCATGCGCACGGAGCAGACCGGAACCCTTGTAGCTTCACCCCCGGAAAAAGGCACGGCCTCCAGTTCACGTCGCACCGTACTCAGAACTTTTTTAGGGGGCGGCATTCTGGCGTCGCTGGGATCGTTTTTGTATCCGGTGCTGCGCTATCTGGTGCCCCCCGTCGAGACGAATCTGGGAGTCGACTCGGTGATCGCCGCCACGATTCATGAACTGAAGCCCAATAGCTCGAAGATCTTTCGCTTCGGTAGTCGCCCGGCTTTGCTGATTCGTACCGCCGAAGGCGAGTATCAGGCGATGTCGGCAACCTGTACCCACCTGAGCTGCACGGTGCAGTATCGCCAGGACACACGACAGGTCTGGTGCGCTTGCCACAACGGGATCTACGACCTGAATGGAAAGAACCTTTTCGGGCCTCCGCCGCGGCCGCTGGAGAAATATCAGGTTCACATTCAAGGGGATGAAATCCAGGTTGTGCGCGCCTAAGGAATGCGAAGATGAGCCCTTTTGCCCGTGTCCAGAGCTGGCTTGATGAACGCTTCGGTTGGGCCGAGTTGATCGCACCGTTAAAGCACAAGACCGTTCCGCACCATAAGCTGTCGTACTGGTATTTTCTCGGCGGTATTACGCTCTTCCTTTTTGTCATCCAGGTCACAACCGGAATTCTGCTGCTGCTGTACTACCGGCCGAGCGCAAACGAGGCCTTTGAAAGCGTGCAGTACATCAGCACACAAGTTCGATTTGGATGGTTGGTAAGGTCCATCCACTCCTGGTCGGCGAACCTCATGATCTTTACCGCCTTTGCGCACATGTTCAGCGTGCTGTTCCTGCGCGCCTATCGCAAGCCGCGGGAACTGACTTGGCTCAGTGGCGCACTGCTGCTGTTCCTAGCACTCGGCTTTGGCTTCAGCGGATACCTGCTGCCGTGGAATACGCTGGCATTTTTTGCGACCAAGGTGGGGACGGAGGTCGCCGGCCAGGTACCGGTCATCGGTCCGTGGATCATGATGTTCTTGCGCGGCGGTCCGGATGTCACCGGCGCTACGCTAACACGCTTTTTCGGATTCCATGTTGCCGTGTTACCTGGCATCACCACGGTTTTGCTCGGCCTTCACCTGGCTCTCGTGCAGCGCTTCGGCATCAGCGTTCCGCCGCGAGTTGAGAAGCAGTGGGAATATTCTCCGCACGAACGCCAGGAGATGAAGTTCTTTCCCAACTTCCTGCTGCGTGAGGTGATGGCCTGGTATACAGCGCTAGCGGCGCTGGCCGTACTGGCCGCTCTTTTTCCATGGGGGCTGGGAACTAAGGCTGACCCGTTTGCTCCTGCTCCGGCCGGCATCAAGCCGGAGTGGTACTTCCTATTCGCGTTCCAGACTCTGAAATTGATTCCCGCCAAGGTCCTGTTCATGGATGGAGAAGTGCTGGGGGTGCTGGCTTTCGGCGCGGCCGGCGCTTTGTGGCTGATCTTGCCGTTTGCCGAGCCGAAGCGGCGCGCGGGTGGTTATCGAGCAGTAATTGCCTTCGGAATTGTCGCCGTCACTTATATCGCAAGCATGACGGTCTACGGGTATCTGGCGAAATGAAATGCACTCTTATTGACTCAACGGTGAGGTTGAATCGGACGCCAGGAATGCACCACATATTCGCGGTAAGGCTGGCATCCGTTTTTTTCCTCCTTCTTGTTCCAGTATGTCTGGGGCAAACCAAAAATACGTGCCTGGACTGTCACTCTTTGCTGGATGCTCCGCTGAAGGTGACGGCAGAGGAGTTTGCCGCTAACATCCACGCGCAGAAAGGGCTTACGTGTGCCAGCTGTCATGGCGGCGATCCTACGTCGGACGATAATGCGATGAGCCCCAAGGCGGGCTTCCGCGGCCACATCGACCGCAAGCGGATTCCCGAGTTGTGCGGCAAGTGCCACACTGATGCGGCTTACATCCGGCAATACAACCCGTCGCTGCGAACGGATCAGCTCTCGCAGTACCACACCAGTGTGCATGGGAAGAAGTTGGCTAGCGGCGACACTCACGTGGCTGTATGCACAGACTGTCATGGCATTCACAACATCCGCCCGGCCAGCGATGTGCGTTCGAGCGTTAATCCGCTGAACATCGCCACCACTTGCAGTCATTGCCACTCGGATGTGAACTACATGAAGGCTTACGTCATTCCGACGGTGCAGTTCGCCGATTACAGCAAGAGTGTTCACCATGAGGCAATGGCCGTGCGCGGCGACCTGAGCGCACCTACGTGTACTACTTGCCACGGGAATCACGGAGCTGCGCCGCCGGGCGTGGGGACTGCGAAGAACGTATGTTCGACCTGCCATGTCTACCAGTCGCAACTGTTCGAAGAGAGTCCGCACAAAGCGGCGTTCGAAGCGGCGGGGCTGCCGGGGTGCGTGACTTGTCACAGCAATCACGCGATTACGCCTCCCAACGACGAGATGGTCAGCACCGGAGAACGTTCCATCTGTACCACCTGCCATGCGGAGGGCGATGCGGCCTTGCAGGCGGCCAGCGGCATTCACGGCCATCTTCGCGATCTCGAGTTGCGGATTACCCGCTCGAAACAAATTCTGGATCGGGCGGAGGAATCAGGCATGGAAGTCAGCCAGGCGCAACTCGACCTCATCCAGGCCAGCGATGCCCTCACCAAGGCCAGGGTAGCGATCCATGGTTTCCGTCCAGACAAAGTTGCGAACGAAGTCGCTTCCGGACAGGCAGTCACGGAGAAAACTTATAAGGCAGGCACTGAGGCCCTGCGGGAGCGCAACTATCGGCGTTTAGGACTGAGTATTTCGCTCTTGGTAATTGGAGCGACCCTGATCGGCCTGCGGCTGTGGATTCGCGAGATCGAAAGCTAAGTCGAGCAAGCAACTCGTGGATTCAAGTGAAGACTGCTGACTACTTCTGCTCGGCAGGAAGCGTTACCGTCATCCGGGTACCGCGTCCCGGAGTACTCTCCGGAGTGATGGTTCCTCCATACGCCTCGACCAGTGCTTTCGCAATGGCAAGACCCAATCCAAATCCCCCGGTTTCGCGGGTGCGGGAGGGGTCGGCCCGGCGGAATCTTTCGAAAATGCGGGGGAGATCTTTTTCCGGGATTCCGGCGCCGTGGTCTTCGACCACCACCGTACCTCGTCCATTGTTACGGCTAATCCTGATATCCACGGTGGCACCGGCGGGGCTGTAGCGGATGGCATTCTCCAACAGGTTGACCCAGACCAGTTCCAAGTCTTCGGGGTCTGCCTTGCAAACCAGGTTGCTCTCTGCGTTGAGTTGGAGATTGATGTTGCGCGAGCGTGCCAGACTACGGATTCCCGCCATGGCTTCCTCGCAAGTATTGGAAATGTCGATCTCCTGCAGATCGCGCTGCAGGGCGCCCTGCGCCCACTGTTCAGCGCGCGCCAGACGAAGCATCCACTGCAGCAACTTCTCCAGACGTTCCATGTCGTCGAGCGCCTGGCCTAGGCCGGCCTCGTATTCCTGCGCGGTCCGCGGTTTTTGCAGGAGTGATTGGAGAGTGGATTTCAGAATGGCGACCGGCGTCTTCAGTTCGTGAGCAGCATTCCCCAGGAATTCTCGCTGCTGCAGAAACGATTGCCGGAGACGATCAAGCATAGTGCTCATGGCATCGGTCAGGGGCTTGAGTTCCTCGACCCGCTTGACGTCAGGGGTCGGACGCAGTTCCCAATTTTGGGCGGAGATCTGAGCTGCTTCGGCCGCAAGATGTTGCAAAGGAAGGAGTCCGCGACGAATGCCCAGCAGGGCAAGAAGTACGGTCGCCCCCAGCAGTATGAGACTGGCCAGGGCAACGTAAACTCCGGCGGCCAAGACCTGGTTGCGCAGGGCCAGAGTTGGCTCAGCGTAGACCACGATCAGGGTATCGGAGCTGGATGGCGGGGCTTCCTCTCGATCCAGGATGGGGACTTCTTTCAGGTACAACGCCCGGTAGGGCAGGCCGGACACCATCAGGGATCGATAGGTTTTATGTTTTGAGTTGTCAAAAGTCAGATCAGCCGGCCAATTGGAAGAGCGGGCCAAGACTGTCGGCCCTTTTCGAATTTCGTAAAAATCAGGATGAGAAGGGTCCGGCGAAGGTGGAACCAGGCTTTTCTCAAAAACGAGGTTATAGCTGCCGTCCTCCGCGTAGCGGACGAGCGCAGCAATACTCATGGCTCGCGCTTGCAAGTCGGCATCGAGCGCGGCCTGCAAACGCTCCTCCATATAGAACACGCCGGTGAAGACGAGACCGGCCGCCAGTACAAGCTGGGACAAAACGACGGTCAGGATCAGATGTCCCTTGATCGACTTGGTCAGCCCCTTCATTGAAGCATGTAACCCTGGCCACGCAGAGTATGAATCAATTGACGCGCGGAAGCGTGGTTCAGTTTGCGCCGTAATCCCGAGATGTATACCTCGATCACGTTACTAAATTTCTCCCAGTTGTAGTCATAAAGGTGTTCCAGAAGTTCGGCTTTGGAAACGATAGCGCCTGATCTGTGCGCCAGGTATTCCAGGACGCGATACTCCATCGCGGTCAGAGGAACGGTCTTACCTGCCTTGTGTACATTGCGGTTGCCAGTATCAATTTCCAAATCGCCAATCGTCAGCAGAGCCGAGGCTTGGCCTTTGCCGCGGCGAATGAGGGCCTTGGTACGAGCCAGCAGTTCGCCCAGATCAAAGGGTTTGGTCAGGTAGTCATCGGCTCCAGCATTCAACAGGGCGACCACGGATTCTTTTTCCTCGCGCGCCGTAAGAACGAGCACAGGGGTGTGCTGCTTGCTGTGGCGTAGCCGCTTCAGCAATGCCAGGCCGTCCAGCCGGGGCAGCATCAGGTCCAGAAGCACCGCGTCGTAGGGCTCCGACTGGGCCAGGTACAGGCCTTCTTCACCGTCAGTCGCTATATCTACAGCATAGCTGGCACCCTCGCGCAAGCTGCGCGCGATGTTTTCCGCCATCCGCAACTCGTCTTCGACAACTAGAACGCGCACGGTTGACCTTAGGTAAACTCTATCACTCTCACCGGCCAGTATAAGTCCTCAGCTTCATACGTCCAGGTCTGCAGCAGGTCTTGGCAGGGACAGCGACGTGCCAGACGTCGACCGGGCGACCCAAACAAAGCTCTGATTTTGACCGAAGAGGAACGCGAGCGGCTCCAATCGCTGGCCCATCGGGCGCGCAGCCAGCCCCTGTTGGCGCGGCGTGCGCGCGTGGTGCTGGCCTGCGCCGAAGGACTCAACAACCAGGCGGTGGCGCGGAAAATGCGGGCCTCGCTGGGCATGGTGGGCAAGTGGCGCTCCCGATTTTTGAAAACTCGCCGGGAAGGACTCTACGACGAGCCCCGACCCGGAGCACCCCGCCAGGTAAGCGATGCCCAGGTCGAGCAGGTGGTGATTCGGACCTTGGAAAGCACACCCCGGGGAGAGACGCACTGGAGCACGCGCGGCTTGGCCAAAGCTACCGGGCTCAGCCGAATGACCATCAGCCGCATTTGGCGCGCGTTCGGCTTGCAACCGCACCGTACCGACACTTTCAAACTGTCGCCCGACCCCTTGCTCATCGAGAAAGTGCGCGACATTGTGGGCTTGTATATGAACCCGCCCGATCATGCCTTGGTCTTGTGTGTGGATGAGAAGACCCAGATTCAGGCCCTCGACCGCACGCAACCGTTGCTGCCTTTACGGCCGGGGCAGCTGGAGCGCCGCACCCACGACTACAAACGCCATGGGACGACTTCGCTGTTCGCCGCCCTGGAATTGAAGACCAGCCAGGTGATCGCGCAACCCAAGCGCCGCCATCGCTCCGCGGAATTTCGCCAGTTCCTGGATGAAATCGAAGTGCAAGTGCCCGACCGAACTCGATGTGCATATCATTGTGGACAACTACGGAACCCACAAAACCGCCATCATCCGGAAATGGTTCGCCAAACGCCCGCGCTTTCACGTCCACTTCACGCCCACCTGCGGTTCCTGGACCAACCTGGTGGAACGATGGTTCGCGGAACTCACCAACAAGCGAATTCGACGTGGCGTGTTCAGCAGCGTCAAACAACTGGAGGCGGCCATCCGCGAGTACATCGACATGCACAAGGAAAATCCTAAGCCCTTCGTTTGGACCAAAACGGCGGACCAAATCCTGGCCAGCATCGCTCGTTACGCGCAGCGCACGACCGCCGCGCAAGTCTATAACTTATGACACGAACCATTGGGACAGGAGACTAGTTTTTCTCTCCTAAGTGGTCCCGCAAATATTCGTAAGCTTGGGCGGGTGTTTTTACCACGCCAAGGTTCGGGCGAGTCTGTTCGGCGAGGACCTGGAACATCCTGGCCAACCCCGTGATCAAGCCAGAGGGAGCGATCACGACGTGTTGTGCCTCACTGCTAAAGATGCTCTTGGCGCCGGCCATCGCTTGCAGCCTATCGGTTGAAATCTGTGCGTCGGTCACGCTGCGAAAATCGATGATTTCAGAGAACGTGGGGTCGAAATTGGGATGGGATCGAATGGTTTGGGAATGGCACACGAACTCCTCCTCGGTTACATCCCCCAGAAATGCGGAGTAAACCAGGCGCTTCTCGACATCGATGGTGAGAGTTACAGGCATTGGTTACCACAGCGGGAACCAGATAATCTGAATCATATTGTGCCACTCCGGCAAATGTTGGCAAATGTATGTTGCCTGGAAGTATTGCTGGGTTGGAAAAGCAACACATACAGCTCTCTGCGGAATTCGGGCGAGGCTAGCGGGCAGCCTGAACACGCGACTGCGGTACCTCGTCATGCCTGGCATCAAAAAGCACCGCAATACCAATAGCAGACTTGGGTGCAGCTTGCTCCACTCTTACTACACAGCCATTAAGGTGAAGCCGAACGCGGCTGGTGCCGCTTAGGTACTCGAGGACGAAGTCGATATGCTTGCCCTTGGTGAGCTTGAAATCAGAATAGAAGAAAATTCCGCGCGGCGAGATGTCGCGCACAAAAGCAACGTGCTCTTCGGAATGCGGGGAATCGACCGTAATCCATGCCGGCAAGCGTACGAAGGCTCGGGAAACACTGCGGGGCACACCTTTGCCAATTAGGATGGGTTGAGCGTGAAGAGAGTGGTTGGGATGAAAGAAAGCCCTGCGCTGACGCATGTGGTTTCTCAGTGGGGGAGGGCTTTCACAGAGTGAACAATGAGTTTCCGGGGCACGATCAGGGCCATCCGGCTGCCTATGGGTTTCAACGATATGTAGCAGCCACGATTAACGAAAATGTGAATTTTGTACTGGGACGTGCCAATTTTACGCCGAGTACCTTGCGATTACAGAAGTAACATCGGTCAATTGGGGAGCGCTGGATAGCGAGCAGGCTGGCGCAAACAGAGCAGCCGGAATATTGGTGGAGGCGGCGGGAGTCGAACTATCTAGCGTGTTGACAGCACGTAAGTTATTGATTCCAGGAACTGCCACAACGGCCAAAAAGGCCTCATTGCCCGATCCATTGTACGTTTATTGTACGAAAATGCTTTTCGCCTTGGAATGGCACAGAACCACATAGCGAAGACAGTATCCCATAGATTTGCTGGGATGGATCGGGGAAAAGCACCCGCGTACGGCTCCGGATGGTTGATCCTCCTCCTGATAGCGCGCGCAGATTCAAGGACTTAACTTCTCGGTTGGTTCGTCGAGGGCAGCCTTTGGCAAGCTGCGTTCGAAGGCAATCCTGTAGCCTATGACCGACGAGAGCGGAGAAAAGGCTCATCTCATACCCTGCGCGCTAAGGAGCGGCGGGAGGGTCTGAGAGTTGAACCATTAGTTTGCCATTATTGGAACCGTCGAATAATTTGTTGATCGCCGCTGGTGCAGACTCGAGACCGCGGACGATATCTACCCGATACTTTAGCTGGCCTGAGCTGTGCCACTGCGTGAAGTTACTCATCATTTCCTTTACTTTCGAAGAGTAATCGGTTGCGAGGAAACCTTGGATATTGAGGCGCTTGCTGATCACCAGCGCAAAGTTGGAGGGGCCCGGAATGGGTGCCGTGGCGTTGTACTGCGAGATCAGGCCGCAAAGCACCACGCGACCAAAGGTGTTCATGAGGTAGAGCGCGCTTTCCAAGATTCCTCCACCGACGTTCTCGAAATAAATATCCACTCCGTTCGCACACGCAGTCTTCAGCTGTTTCTTGTAGTTGTCGTCTTTGTAGTTCACGGCAGCGTCGAAAGCGAGTTCCTCTCGTAGCCAATTGCACTTCTCTTCGGTTCCGGCGATGCCGACTACACGAAGTCCCTTGATCTTGCCGATCTGGCCGACGAGTGATCCGACCGAACCTGCGGCGCCGGAGATCAAGAGAGTTTCGCCGACCTTGGGCTGTCCCACTTCCAAAAGTCCACCGTAGGCGGTTAATCCAGCCAGTCCAAACAGTCCAAGGTAAGCCGAAAACGGAAGTCCGCTCTCCGGCAACTTCGTCACAGCTTCACCATCGGAAAGCAGATATTCTTGCCAGCCGAACATCCCTTGGACTCGGTCACCGGCGGTAAAATTTGGATGATTTGATTTCTCCACTATTCCGATTGCCAACCCGCGCATGATTTCGCCAATCTGCACGGGCGGAACGTAGGACGGACGGTCAATCAGCCACCCCCGCATCGCTGGATCGAGCGAGAGATATACGCTGCGAATCAGAAGCTGGGAATCCTCAGGCACCGGCATGGGTTGGGACACAAGCTCGAAGTTGTCAGCTTTAATCAGCCCCGTGGGCCGCGATTTGAGCCGCCATTGGCGGTTTACCGGGGTAGCAGCAGCCATAGCGGAGGACGAATCACTGTCAGACTGTGTAGCGCGCTGCCGCGAGAAGTCGGCCGGCAATATTGCGCCGCAGTGCAGCCCCATCGAGCGGATCGTAGTTGGCAAAGCCGCGTAGAGTCGCCATATTCTCCCGCAGGGCGTGGCCAGCCGAGCAGGTGCCGATGACATTCCGCGCCGAGACTTCTACTCGATCCATGGCCTCGCGCAAAAACACGGCGCACATGTTGGCGGCATTGGTCTCTTTGCCCGAGGCTGCAAGCTTGCGACTTCGAAGCAAGCTCGACTCCATCGCGAAAACTTCCATGACGATGTCGGAAATGTTCATCACGATCTCCTGCTGTTTTTCCAACTCGGCCCCGTATTTTTGATAGGCAATCCCGATCGTGAACAGCGCAATCTTCTTTGCGCTCTGCACAAGCCGCGCGTCTTCATCTTTGTCGGTGTTCGCGGAGGCCGTTGCCCCACTGCCAGGCCCGCCGACTACGGCCTGAACAGCGGGGATAAGCCCCAATTGCCCACGGGCGGCGCGTTTCAGCAGCATTCCCGTTATGAGAAGCCGGTTGATTTCGTTGGTGCCTTCGAAGATCCGGTTGATTCGCGAATCACGGTAAGCCCGTTCCACCGCATAATCTTGGTGGTAGCCATAGCCGCCGTGGATTTGCACGCCTTCATCGACAACGTAATCCAGCATCTCGGAGGCATACACCTTAATCATCGAGCACTCCGCAGCGTACTCTTCAACGGCTTTGAGCTCGGTCTGTGAATCCGCGTGCTTATCATGAGCGGACTGCGCCAATTGGCTCTCGATGAGTCCCACCACACGCCACACCATCGATTCCACCGCGAACGTGCGAATCGCCATCTCCGCCAGCTTATGCTGGATGGCGCCGAACTCGGCGATCGCCGATCCGAATGCTTTGCGTTCTTTGGCGTATTTCAAGCAGATGGCAAGCACGTTTTTTGCTCCACCCACGGCACCAGGGCCGAGTTTCAACCGGCCGATGTTCAGGATGTTAAACGCGATGATGTGCCCGCGCCCAATTTCGCCAAGCAGGTTTTCGACCGGAACCCGGACGTTGTCAAAATACACCGCCGTGGTCGAGCTGCCCTTGATGCCCATCTTGTGTTCTTCGGCGCCGCTGGTCACGCCGGGAAAGCTGCGCTCCACCAGAAACGCCGTGAACTTCTCGCCGCCTACTTTAGCGAATACGGTAAAGAGGTCTGCCGCGCCTCCGTTGGTGATCCACATCTTCTGTCCGTTGAGGACGTAGTATTTGCCGTCGGCGCTGAGATCCGCCCGGGTACGCACGGCGAGAGCATCGGAGCCGGCCAGCGGTTCGGTTAGCGCGTAGGCGGCCAACAGCTCAACCTTCGCCAGCTTGGGAAGATATTTTCGTTTCTGTTGTTCGTTGCCAAAGAAAAGAATGGGCAGCGTACCGATCCCGGTATGCGAGGAGTGCCACGACCCGTAAGAAGCGTCCCGCGCCAGATGCTCACCAGCAATCATTACAGACGGCAGATCCATTTCCATGCCGCCGAATTTCTCGGGGATCGGTATCGCGGCGAGTCCCAGCTCTGCCGCTTTGCGAAGCACGCTTAGTGCGACCCCCGGAGTCTGCTGGCGGATCGCGTCGAGATGAGGTTCCACCTCATTTGTCCAGAATTGGTCGACCGTGCGGGCTATTGCAAGGTGTTCTTCGTTGAGATCTTCGGCTGTGAAAATTTCGTTGGGCGAGCGATCCTCAATGAGGAACGCGCCGCCTTTAACTTGAAGAGGAGTTGCCGCGGAAGTTGTCATCATCTTCCCCCGGGTCGACCGATTGCTACGCCACACGAGCAAATCTGCGACCGCGATGCTGATATTTCGATGTTTCGAGGTCGGGGCTCGCAAACCAGCCGATTCACCTCATCCGTCCTGATGGAGAGAACCGCGTTCTCAAATTGTGTTAGTCTATATCAGATATGAGTAACTAACGTCAACATCGAACACAAGCATTGAACACCGGCGGCGCCGAACCGGCCATTGGATCGCGATTTGTGAGAACAGCCGATGGAAGCTCCGATTGTTAGGATCGATCCGGTGTCTTGAGCACCGAACCGGTAGCACGGCTTGCAACCTTTATCAGGAGAATATGCGACTATGGCTCGTGTTGAAGTTGCCGCCCCGCAAAGAAGTCGGAATCATAGGAACTCGGTGAAGCGAAATGCAGCAGCGCAGATCCACGAGATCCCAGGGCTTCGGGAGCGCAAAAAGGCGCGACTTCGTCAGCAAATTATCGAGACAGCCATCCAATTGTTCCGCAAACAGGGCTACGAGAAAACTCGCATCGATGACATCGTCAAAATTCTAGAAATCAGCCAGCCGACTTTCTTCCGTTATTTCCCAAGCAAGGACGCTGTTTTAAGGGATGTGGGTAAGCGCGGCTTCGAGTGCATAGCGGAGCGCCTCAAATCAGAACTTTCCACCAGGGCGGATACCGCCGAGCGCTTGCATCGCCTGTATCACGCCATGGCGCTCGAAGCGGAAGCTGACCGACCTCTATGGAAAGCGGTGGTGCTGTCGGGTGCGATGGATCCGGTACGTTCTCCGGAGGTGCGCGGAGTCGAGGGAGTTGCGATCAGCCGGCTGCGGGAAATTCTGGCACAGGGTCAGGAACGTGGTGAAATCACGAGCGCGTTCCCGGTCGTGCATCTTGCCGAATTTATGGAGGCGCTCTACCACACAGTGGTCCGTCAGTGGACCGTCGACCTCACTGGACCCCATAAACTGACCGAGCGCGTGGACAGCGCCGTGGAATTTTTCTTGCGTGGTGCTAAGCCGTGATTGGTTCCTGGACCAGTCTGCTCTCCCCGTTCGTGCAAGGCTAAAGGTAAATGAAAGCCGCTATCCTGCACGATTTCAAAATGCCGCTCTCGATCGAGGAAGTGGAACGCCCTCATCCCGAAGCAGATGAAGTTTTGATCCAGGTGGAAGCCTGTGGTTCCTGCCACTCCGACTTGCACGTGGCTGATGGAGATTGGACACAACTGGCGGGAATCGTGAAGAGACCGCTGATTCTCGGCCACGAAATTGCCGGTCACGTAGTGGAGAAAGGCCCGGCAGTGCACGATTTGCAAATCGGCGATCGCGTCGGCGTGCCCTGGATTCACTGGAGCTGCGGTGACTGCGAATTTTGCCGCGAAGGAAACGAAAACTTGTGCAACCGGCAGAAGATCACAGGTATCACCGTTGACGGTGGCTACGCCGAATTTGTCAAGGCGCCGGCAACTCACGCGCTGAAAATTCCAGATGGTCTTTCTGCGCTCGAAGCCGCCCCGCTTTTTTGTGCGGGACTCACCGTTTATCGCGCCCTGAAGGGCGCCGGGATTGTGCCCGGTCAGCGCCTGGCTGTTTTCGGGATAGGTGGCCTGGGACACCTTGCAGTGCAGTTGGGACGGGCCTTTGGCGCGGAGGTGACCGCGATCGACATTTCCGACGAGAAGCTGGAACTCGCCCGAACCTTTGGTGCAGCTGACGCTCTCAATGCGGCCACGACAGATGTGGTTAAGGAGCTGCGCCGCAAAGGTGGAGTCCATGTGTCACTGGTCACGTCCGCAGCGAAGGCAGCTTATGACACAGCTTTTTCCTGCCTCCGGCCCGCCGGTACTCTGCTCGTCGTGGGCTTGCCCGCTGAAAACATCTGTTTCCCACCGATTCTCATGGCAGCACGAGAAGTCCGGATCCATGCATCAACGGTTGGTACTCGGCAAGAAATGCGGGAAGTACTCGCCATGGCTGCCGCCGGGAAGATACTCTGCCATGTGGTTAAGTGGCCGCTTGCTGAAGCCAACGAGGCGCTGGATCTGTTGCGCAGAGGCGAAGTCTCCGGCCGAATCGTCCTGACTCCCTAAAAGGGCTGGCCGCGGGAATCCGACGAGGTCGGAGTTTCGTCCTGCGCACCGTCGCCATTTCCGAACGACCATCGCCCTGCCGCCATTGAATTATTGGGGCGCGCGATAACATGCGCCCCATACCCTCTCGGAAATGTCGACGTTTCATTTCTTGACGTTAGTGACTCTTATGTGATACTAACTCTCACAATCTGTGGTTTCGTTGGGCACGATTTGAATTTTTGATCGATAGCGAAACAGGCAGCTGGATCAGCATTGACGGCTTTTAGGGTTGGCGCCCGCATCTGGCAGGGCTTTGGGGAGTTGCGCCGCGTTGGGGAATACGCAGAACCAATGCGGCGATGTGCAGATACTTCCGTAAGGAGAATCCTATGAAGTCACTCGCATGTACGCTTGTGTGCTTGCTGTTGGCAGCCAGTGTGGCTCACGCGCAGGGCGTCGGCTCATCGGGAGAGATCACCGGAACTGTGACGGACGCTTCCGGCGCTGTTTTGCCCAACGTTACGGTCAATGTGGTCGATAACCAGACCGGTCTGAAGCGCACGGCAACGACGAATGGTACCGGTCAGTTCAGAGCAGCTGGGCTGTCGCCGGCCACTTACGACGTCAGTGTGGAACGGCCGGGCTTCGCGACGGAGATTAGAAGAAGCGTCACTGTCGCCATCGGGCAGACGGTCATCTCCGATTTCAAGCTGAAACCGTCGCAGGTCGCGACGGTTGTCGAGGTCACGGACCAGCCGCCCGCGGTGGAAACAGAACGAGGCAGCCAGGCGGACAGAATTTCGCAACAGTACATTACCGACCTGCCCATTGACCGGCGCGATTACCTGACATTTACGTTGCTCGCGCCTGGCGTCTCTGATGCCACCCGGTTGGCGGGGGACCAGGATTTCAGAGTCAAGCAAACCCCGACCAGCGGCCTGTCGTTCTACGGCAGTAATGGAAGAGGAAACAGCGTCACGGTGGACGGTGGCGAGACCTCAGGCGACAGCGGAGGGCAGCGCCTGACCGTAAGCCAGGACGCCGTACAGGAATTCCAGATCAATCGTAGCAATTACGCCGCGGAACTGGGATCGGCCACCGGCGCTTCCATCAACATTGTGACCAAGTCAGGCACCAACAATGCGCATGGCAGCCTGTATGGTTTTTTCCGCAACGATGCGATGGACGCCCGCGACCCATTTGCCTTCAACTCGGCCCTGGCGACGGACCCGACCTTCTCTAATTTCAACACCACTTCTGTGGCCCATCCGATTAAGAATTCGCTCAGCCGCCAGCAGTACGGTGGCGCCATCGGCTTCCCCATCCAGAAAGACAAAACCTTCCTGTTTGCTTCCTTCGAAGGCCTGCGGCAGAATTCACAGAATTCAGTTCCTCTTTTGACGAACAGTTCGATCTTCGCCGGACCCTCCGCGGCGGCAACCACGAACCCCTTTGGGCAGAGTGATCCGAGGTTTGGGCAACAGGCGATTGTTTCAGCTCTAGCCCAATCCACAAACCCGAGCGTGCCTTGCCTCAACCTCCCCACTGGAGGAGTTCTTTTCGAACCTGCCCCAGTTTGCGCTTTTGCTCTCCAGGGCGTTCTGTCGGTGAGCCCAACTCCCGGTTCGAACCCGTTCGTAACGGCCGGCCAGACCGCCTTGAATGCCTTTCTCGTAAACCAGTTTGAAACCCAAGGCGGAGTCTTTCCTTACGACACGCGGGAATACTTGGCATCGGGACGCCTGGATCACCGCTTTAATGTGAACAACGAGCTTTCTGTTACCTACAGGTATGGGCACGATGTGGAGCAGTCGCCCGATGTGCAGTCTCTGACAGCTTTTTCGGCCGGAAGTTCGATCCACACCTACGATAATAATCTGCAAGCCACCTGGTACCGCCAGATCAATCCGTCCACCCAGAACGAGGCCCGCGTACAGTGGGATTACAACAGCTTTAACGTGATCCCGAACGAGCCGGGACAGGTGGGGCTTCAGATTCCCAGTTTCATCAATAATTTGGGAACGAACATTTTCTTGCCCAGCATCACCATCCTGCGCCGGTACGAATTCGCCGACAATTTCACCCTGATCCGCGGCCATCACACATTTAAGTTTGGCGGTTCCGAACTGCTCCGCGGCAATCACACTGAGTCGCACACTTTCTTCCCGGGTCGCTTTGTATTCGGATCGCTGCCCGGGTTTTTGATCAGCCCGTGCTTAGCTGCAACCTCAGGCGCGAATCCCTGTACTGGAGTACCTTCATCAGGGGCCACCATCAATCCATTGCAATCGGCATCGCTCGGGCTGCCTCAGGTTTACCAGCAGGGGTTCGGAAATCCTACCTACCCGTATTACACCCGGCCGCTGACAGAGCTCTACGCGCAGGACTCCTGGAAAATTACACCAAGCTTCACTCTGGACTACGGCCTCCGCTACACACTGGACACGCAATTCGCGCCTTTAACCACGTATAAGAAGGATTTTGCTCCCCGGGTTTCTTTCGCGTGGGATCCATTCAAGAATCACAAGACGGTGATCCGGGGTGGGTACGGAATCTTCTACGGACCGGTGGACGTCCAAATTCCCGACGTTGACTTGAGTCTGGGGGTTGTGAACGGCAATAAGACCGCGGTCGAGAACAGCTCAAGCGCAGGCCAGGTCGCAAACCTGACGGCGGTCTGCGGATTCTCCCAGTTCGGAGTAACGATAATCCCCGGTAACGGCTCCAGCCCTTGCAACCGGGAGATTTCTATTTATGTAGATCCGCTCGGTGGGGTTCCGGCTTTGGGTTTAGCGGGCGCAAACACCGTGTTCCAGACCCTCTTCGGGCAGGGGTTGATTCAGTGCAAAACCCCGGCCCCGGGGAATGCTGCCTGCATCACGCCAGCCGCTGTGGCCCCGTTGGGCATCAATGTTACGAATAGCGGTCCCGTCGGTCCGCTGCAGGTAGTTTTCGTGAACCAACCGGGCTATCGCCCCCCGATCGCGCAGCAGGCTTCGTTTGGAATCGAACGTGAGATTGGACCTGGGTTCTCGATTTCTCTCAGCGGAATCTATTCTCATACGCAGAGACTCCCGGTCGCAATCGATACCAATCTGCTGCCAGCGCCGTTCACCACCCTCACTCTGGCCGATGGCCACACTGTTTCTTATCGCAACTGGAATACGACGGCCGCGGGGGCCGACCCGCTGGGCGGCACTGAGCCTGGCGGCCTGCCCTGCGACACTCAACAATGCTTCGTGAATCCGCTGGTTGTGCAGAACAACCAATATACCTCTGCGGCATACGCTGTTTACGAGGGCGGCATCGTGGAAGTCAAGAAGCGCTTCAGTGAGCACTTCACATTGTTCGGGAATTACACCTTCAGTAAAGGCTTTGACACGTCCACGGATTTCAACTCCGACTACGGGCCGCAAGATCCGACGAACCTCAACTTAGATCGGGCTCTTTCCGAGTTTGACGAGCGGCACAAAGTGGTAATCGCCGGAGTGTTCGACAGCCCCTGGAACCGAAGTATCTTGTCGGGTTTCCAGCTGGCTCCGATTTTCTCGTACCACAGCGGACACCCTTTCAACTTGCTGGCGGGAGGCGAGGTGAACGGTAACAATCACACCACCAACGAACGTCCCATCGGAGCGCCGCGCGACACAGGTCTGGGCCCCAATTATGTCGACTTCGACATGCGCCTGAGCTGGCGGCACAAACTAGGCGAGAGGGCTAACCTGCAAATCACTGCAGAAGGATTCAACCTCGCAAACCGGACAAATTTTGCCAGCGTAAACAACGAAGTAGGCCCTGTCTTTGGCTTGATCCCGGGGTTCACGACGTTCAACGCGCATGGAGTTCGACCGGGCACCGCCCTTGCGGGTGGAGGGACGGCCACGCCGAGCGTGCCGCTGACTTTCACTTCCGCCTTTCCGAAACGCCAGATCCAACTCGGCCTGCGGTTGACATTCTGACAGGGAGCACGGATGGCGTTCGTCGAGAATCAGGGAGCCAAGATTTATTGGGATGAGCAAGGCCAAGGTGAGCCGATTTTGCTCATCATGGGACTGGCTTACGCATCCCAAATGTGGTACCAGACGCGGCCTCTTTTGGCGTCGCGGTACCGGACCCTGGCCCTGGACAACCGTGGCATAGGGCAGAGCGATGTGCCCCCGGGACCGTATCCCATCGCGCTGATGGCGTCCGATGCCAGAGCGGTGATGGATGCCGCCGGCATCGAAAGTGCGCATGTATTCGGCGTCTCCATGGGTGGCATGATTGCGCAGGAGTTTGCGCTGCAATACCCGAAGCGAGTGTTGTCGCTGATACTGGGCTGCACCGCGGCGGGCGGGCCGACCGCGGTGCGCGCCGAACCAGAGGCTGCCCAGATGCTGATGACGCGTGACAAAGTGAGCCCTGAGCAGGCCGCCGAGGCGCCCGTGCCGTTTATCTACGATTCGGCAACTCCGCGTGAACGGATTGATGAGGATATTGCGATTCGCCGGCCGTGGTTTCCGCGGCCCGAAGCATATACGGCACAGCTGCAGGGAATACTTGGGTGGGAGGCGTACAGCCGCCTCTCCGGAATCGCCGCCCCCACCCTGGTGATCCATGGGGAGTCCGACCGGTTGGTGCCGCCGGGCAATGCCAAACTAATCGCAGAACGCATTCCGGGTGCGAAGCTCGTGATGATTCCGCATGCCAGCCATCTCTTCTTAACTGACCAGACGGAGGTTTCACACCAGGCTATTCTGCAATTCCTTAACGAGCAGGCCGGAAGTGCGAGGAGCGATGCCGGGTCGGAGAAGGAGAAGGTTTCATGTTAAAGGAGGCCGCCAGCACCACGCAGGGTTCCACGGCGAATGTGAAGCAGCTTTTCGATCTCACCGGACGCGTTGCAATCGTCACCGGAGGGTCAATCGGACTGGGCCGCCAAATGGCCGAAGGTCTGGCGGAAATGGGCGCCGACCTGGTGTTGTGCGCTCGCAAGAAAGAACGCTGCTATCAGGCCGCCGAAGAATTGCAGCAACTCGGCGTCAAAACCATTGCCCTTGGCTGCGATGTCAAGAACCCGGACAGTATTCAGGAGATGGTGGAAGCGACCCTCTCCCAGTTCGGGCGAATCGATGTACTCATCAATAACGCGGGAATATCCTGGGGCGCTCCCGTCGAGGAGATGCGGCTCGAGGATTGGAACAAGGTCATCGAGACGAACCTGACCGGCACTTTTCTGTGCGCCCAGGCGGTCGGCAAAGTCATGATCCGGCAAGGCAGGGGTGAGAACAGCGCTTGCACCAACAGCGCAGGCAAAATCATTAATGTTGCGTCAGTGGCTGGGCTGGGTGGGGCTCCGGCGGAACTTCCAGCCATTGGCTACCACGCCAGCAAGGGTGGAGTCATCAGTTTTACCAAAGACTTGGCCTGCAAATGGGCAAGTCACAACATTCAAGTAAATGCAATTGCTCCTGGCTGGTTTCCCACACACATGTCGAACCGCGTCCTGGAGCACCATGAGGAGCTTTTTCTCTCCCACATTCCCTTGCGGCGTTTTGGCAATGAACATGATTTGAAAGGAGCTGCTGTGTTTCTCGCTTCTGCCGCCTCGAACTATGTCACCGGTCACGTGCTGGTGGTGGATGGAGGTCAGTCAGCCTGGTAAGCGGCGAGATAAGGCCATGAATATTCCGCTTACCCCCGTACGATTCCTGCGTTATGCCGAACAGCAGTTCTCCGGCAAGACCGCCGTGGTTTGTGGAGACCGTCGTTTCACTTACGCGCAGCTCGGTGAACGTGCCAGCCGTCTCGCCGGTGCTCTGCGCGAAGCGGGGGTGAAAGCGGGCGACCGGGTTGCATTTCTCAGCCTGAATTGCCATCGGCTTCTCGAAGCGTATTACGGCGTACTGGAAGCCGGCGCGGTGTTGCTCCCCTTGAACTTCCGGCTCGCTCCTGGGGAATTGGCCTACATTCTGAATGACGCCGGGGTGAAAGTGCTCTTCTTGGAAAAAGAGTTCGCTGAGGTCGTGGATTCTTTTCGGCAAAGCGTTTCATCTGTGCAGACTTTCTTCATGCTTGACGCTGCACCGCAGGGAGCCTGGCTCTCGCCAAGAAATTACGAAGACATTCTGGCGGCGGCGACGCCTTACCGGGCGGATGTGATGGACTTCGACGAAAACTCCTTGGCTGAGCTGTTCTATACCAGCGGCACCAGCGCCGATCCCAAGGGAGTGATGCTGACCCACCGAAATGTTTATCTCCACGCTCTCTCGGTTATTGTGACGTTCATGACCAAGCCGGATAGCGTAAGTCTGCATACAATTCCACTGTTCCATGCCAACGGTTGGGGTACTGCCCATTCAGTCACCTTCGTGGGAGGGAAACATGTCATGCTTCAGCGCTTTACCTGCGCGGAAGTCTTCCAGTTGATTCAGCGCGAGCGCGTCGACTCGCTGAGCCTTGTGCCGATCATGGCAACGGCATTGGTGAATTCGCCAGACCGGCAAAAATACGACTTGAGCAGTCTGGAGTGGATTTCGATCGGAGGAGCGGCTTCTTCTCCAACCTTGGTGCGCGAGACCGAGGAAAAGCTTGGCTGCGCGTGTTTTGCCGGATACGGCCTAACGGAAACTGCGCCGGTTCTCTCCACCGCCAAACTGAAGCCGGAAGAGCAATTCGATGGTGAAGAGCTTTACGTGGCACGGGCGATGACCGGGTACGCGATTCCGGGCGTGGAGCTTCGGATCGTGGACTTCGAGGACAACGATGTTGCCCGCGACGGAAAAACCATGGGGGAGATTGTCGCTCGTTCCGACGGTGTGATGCAGGGCTACTGGCAACAGCCGGCGGCCACAGCGGAGGCGATGCGCGGTGGCTGGTTTCATACCGGAGACATGGCCACCATCAGCGAGGATGGACGCATCCTCATCGCTGATCGCAAGAAAGACATTATTGTCAGCGGCGGTGAGAACATTTCATCGCTCGAAGTGGAGAAGGCGCTCCTGGCGCATCCCTCGGTTTACGAGGCTGCCGTCATTCCAGTCCCAGACGAAAAATGGGGCGAAGTGCCCAAGGGGCTGGTTGTAGCGAAACCCGGATCAAACCCAACGGAAACGGAACTGGTCGAATTCTGCCGCTCTCGTATTGCGCACTTCAAGTGCCCGCGGTCGATCGAGTTCCGGGAGAGCTTGCCCAAGACTGCTACCGGAAAAATTCTGAAAAAAGGATTGCGCAAAAAGTATTGGAGCGGACAGGAACGCAAGGCGCACGAATTTACGGTGCGCAAGTGAACCTTTGAAGATGCCGGAGAGAGAGTTCAGTGCCATGGACGATCCAGTTCAACTTACCAGAGATAAAGACATCGCAATTATCACCATCAATAACCCGCCAGTGAACGCTTTGAGCCCTGGGGTCGCGAATGCGATTGCACAGACTATTGCGCAGGTGGGCCATGACGATGGCGTCAAGGCTGTGGTGCTGATTGGTGGCGGCCGTACGTTCATCGCCGGCGCGGACATAAAAGAATTCGGCAAGATCACGTCCGGCAAGACCCAGCGAGGCGCGAGCCTCCTTCCCCTCCTGCTTCAGATAGAAGATGTGCGAAAACCAGTGGTGGTGGCCATCCATGGCTCTGCCTTTGGCGGCGGTCTGGAACTGGCGATGGCCGGCCACTATCGTGTGGCGGTTCCGAATGCACAGCTGGGTCAGCCCGAAGTGAAGCTAGGCATTATTCCCGGCGCAGGTGGCACCCAGCGGCTGCCTCGACTGGTGGGCGTCGCCAAGGCCGTCGAGATGTGCGCGGAAGGCAATCCGATTACGGCTCAGGAGGCGCTGAAACTCGGACTAGTCGATCATCTGATCGAAGGCGATTTATTGCCGGGCGCCATAGCTTTCTCGCGCGGCATCGCTGCGAAACCACTGCGCAAGACTCGCGAGCGGAACGAAAAAGATCAACTCGGCAATCCCGAGCAGAACGCATCAGTCTTCGCTGCCGCGCGCGAAAAGGCTCACACCAAACAGCGTGGCATGACGGCGCCGCTAGCGGCCATCGACGCCGTGGAAGCCGCCACGAGACTGTCTTTTGAAGAAGGATGCCAGCTGGAACGAAAACTGTTCGACGACTGCCTTTTTTCCGATCAATCCAAGGCCCTCATTCATGCGTTCTTCGGCGAGCGCGAAGTTGCCAAGGTCGCGGACATTCCGAAAGAGACAGTGATCATCCCGGTGAACTCGGTGGCGGTAGTCGGTGCCGGAACGATGGGCGCTGGAATTGCCATCGCATTTGCCAACGCCGGATTTCCCGTGTTGCTGAAGGATGCCGACGAGCCGGCTCTTCATCGCGGACTGGCCACCATCCAGAAGAACTATCAGAGTTCGGTTAAACGCGGCCGGCTTACGCAGCAATTCGTGGATGAACGCATGCAACTCATCAAGCCGACGTTCAGCTACGACGATTTCGGCAAGGTCGATATGGTCGTCGAGGCCGTGTTCGAGGGCATGGCGCTCAAGAAAGAAGTCTTCGGCCAGTTGGATCGCGTGTGCCGGCCAGGCGCAATCCTGGCGAGTAACACATCAACGCTCGACATAGACGAGATAGCCTCAGCTACTTCGCGGCCCGGTGCCGTCATTGGCACGCATTTTTTCAGCCCGGCGAATATTATGCGCCTGCTCGAGATCGTGCGCGGCAAGTCGAGCAGCAGAGAAGTGATCGCGACCTGCATGCAACTCTCTAAGAAACTGGGAAAAGTCGGAGTGCTCGTCGGCAACTGCCGGGGCTTTGTGGGAAACCGCATGTTCGGCCCCTATCGCCGTGAAGCGCAGTTCCTGGTGGAGGAAGGCGCCAGTATCGAAGCCGTGGACAAGGCGCTGTTCGACTTCGGCATGGCGATGGGACCCATGGCTACTGGCGATCTGGCAGGCCTTGACGTGGGCTGGCGCATCCGTAAAGAGTACCGGCACCTTGAAAAGCCTGGAGTGCGTCAGCCGTTCGCGGAGGACCGCCTCTGCGAACTTGGGCGCTACGGCCAGAAAACCGCTGCGGGCTGGTACAAGTACGACGAGAAGCGGCGTCCGATTCTCGATCCTGAAGTCAACGAGATGGTGCGCGGGTGGGCCCGCGAAGCCGGCATCCCGCAACAGAAGCTTTCATCCAAAGAGATCGTAGACCGCTGTATCTATGCCCTGGTGAATGAGGGCGCCCGCATTCTTGAGGAAGGCATCGTATGGCGCGCCGTCGACATCGACATCATTTATCTAAACGGCTACGGATTCCCGGCCTATCGCGGCGGTCCGATGTGGTATGCGGATACCGTGGGACTGGATAAGGTCTACCGCCGCATCTCAGAATTTCATCAACAGCACGGCGAACTCTGGGAACCTGCCCCTTTGTTGAAGCGTTTGGCCGAGGAAGGCAAGACCTTCGCCGAGCTGAACCGGGAACAAGCCGTGATGGCGTAAGAATAAGAGCACTACGAGCTTAGCAACCCGATCGCCACGGATACGACACGCGGTGCGGATTTTCGCTGGTGGCGTTTGATTGTCTGCGCGGGAGAAGATATGCGAGAAGCGGTAGTGGTTGCCAGCTCACGGACCGGGCTGGCGAAATCGTTCCGCGGTTCGTTCAACATAACCCGCCCCGAAGATCTGGCAGCACATTGCATCAAGGACGTCCTGCGCAAGGTGCCGCAGCTTGACGCGGCCGAAATAGACGACGTTGTGATGGGATGTGCACAACCACATGGTCCGCAGAGTCACAACATCGCCCGCACTTCCGCCATGCTGGCCGGCCTTCCCACTTCGGTCGCGGGCACGACCATAAACCGGTTTTGCTCGTCGGGATTGCAGGCGATTGCTGTGGCCTCGCACCAGATCATGGGCGAGGGCGTGGAGGCGGCAATTGGCGGCGGCGTCGAGAGTATCAGCATGACGCCAGCTGCCGGCAATCCTCACCCGGTACTGCAGAAACGATTGCCCGGATTGACATGGGCATGGGTGACACCGCGGAAATCGTCGCCAAGCGCTACAAGGTGAGCCGGGAGGTGCAGGACGAGTACGCGCTGCTGAGCCAGAAGCGCACTGCTCGCGCTCAGCGAGAGGGTTTTTTTGAGGACGAGATCGCGCCCATGAATGTCACGATGGCGCTCCTCGATAAGAAAACTGGCGAGAAGGTTGGGACGCGAGAGGTCTGCTGCGACCACGACGAGTGCAATCGGCCCGACACCACGCTGGAAGGCCTGCTCGCGCTGAAGCCTCACTTTGACCCGCACAGCGGCGAGGGCAGCGTGACGGCCGGCAACTCCTCGCAACTTTCCGACGGCGCTTCGGCCACTCTGTTGATGTCCCGCCAGCGCGCTGATCAGCTGGGTGTGCCCTACAAGCTGCTGTTTCGCGGATTTCAAGTTGCGGGTTGTGCTCCGGACGAAATGGGCATCGGTCCCGTCTTCGCGGTGCCCAAGCTGCTCAAGCGCACCGGCCTGGAGATGGATGATATCGGCCTCTGGGAACTGAACGAGGCTTTTGCAGTGCAGGTGATCTACTGCCGCGACCGCCTGGGAATAAATCCGGGAAAGTTGAATGTTAATGGCGGGTCTATCTCCATCGGTCATCCGTTTGGCATGACCGGTTCGCGCATGGTCGGAACGCTCGCCAATGAAATGGTGCGCCGGAAAGCGCGCTACGGCATCGTGACCATGTGCATCGGCGGCGGGCAAGGTGCTGCCGGTCTGTTCGAAGCGGTTCATTAATTGGTCGAATCCTACTTCGGATGGAGGAATCAGGGATGAAAAAGAGCGAAAAGGCGAACAAGCGGCTCGATCACTGTGGGTCGACTTGCAGACAGCTGTTTGGAGCGGCGGCCATCTGCGTCTTCACGCTGATCTCGGCAGCGACCGCATCTGCCGACAACTCATCCCACCGCCCGATTGCTCTTACTGAAAGCGGAGTCGTGATTGGCTCAACGACGGATGGGGGAAACGAATTTCTCGGCATCCCGTACGCGGCTCCGCCGGTGGGAGCGCTGCGCTGGACGCCGCCGAAGCGCTACCGATTCTTTCCCGGATTTGTCCTCCAAGCGACTCAATTCGGTAGTGCGTGCACGCAACCTGGCGGAATCGGCGGCGAGAATTGCCTTTTCCTGAATGTCTTCACCCCACAGGTGAAATCGGATGATGGATGGCGTGATCGCGATCGGCGCGGCCTCCCTGTGATGTTTTGGATTCATGGAGGAGGACTCATTGATGGCAGCAGCACCGTTTACAATCCCGAGCTACTCGTAAAAAAAGACGTGATTGTCGTCACCATTAATTATCGCCTGGGTTTCTTGGGATTCTTTGCCCAGTCTGCGATCGATGCCGAAGGGCATCTCAACGGCAACTATGGGTTGAGGGATCAGCAATTCGCACTCGGGTGGGTTCGCAGGAACATCGCGAGTTTTGGCGGCGATCCGGATCGAGTAACAATATTCGGCGAGCCGGCAGGCGGACAAAGCGTCTATGCCCAGCTCGCATCCCCCCTTGCATCCGGCATGTTCCGTGGAGCGATATCGGAAAGCGGATCCTACGCGGAATTCCAAGACCACCTTTCGAACATTGTTACGCTGGCGGTGGGGGAAACGCAGGGTACCGCAGCCGTGCCGTCCGGCGCCGCCATTGCAGATAGTGTCGGATGCACAAACCAGACAGCTTCCTGTCTGCGTGCCGTGCCCGTCTCGACCATGGTCGCAGCAGAGCCTTTTCCTTTGTATCCGTTCGTGGATGGAACGCTGCTCACACAGACGATGAGAGCAGCATTTGCCAGCGGCGAATTCAATCAAGTGCCGGTGATCTCGGGCACCAATCACGATGAATATAGATTGTTCGTAGCTCTGGACTACGACCTCGTAGGAAATCCAATACTGAGCGGACAGCCGGAACTGGTGATCCCGTCAATCATTTGAAGCAAACGAAATTACAAAAAGATGCCCGCTACCACGTCAACCGAAGCCACAACTGCCGCTGCTCAGACCACCGTTGACTCTACCGTGCATTCATTGCGGTACGCGTGGTACGTCGTCGGAGTCCTAACACTTCTGTACGCATTCTCGTTCATCGACCGCCAGATATTCAGTCTGCTGGTCGGCCCGCTTCGTCGCGACTTACACATCGGCGACGCTAAGATGAGTTTGCTGATCGGATTCAGCTTCGCACTGTTTTATACATTTTTCGGAATCCCTCTCGGCAGGCTGGCCGACATTTACAGCCGCAGGCTGATCATCGCGGCCGGCCTGGTACTGTGGAGCGGGTTCACAGCCAGTTGCGGACTGGCGCAAACGTTCGAAACAATGCTTTTGCTGCGCATGGGCGTCGGCGTGGGAGAAGCAGCGCTTTCCCCGGCTGCCTATTCGCTGATCACCGATTATTTTCCTCGCGAGCGGCTGGCTACGGCCCTTAGCGTCTACTCGATGGGCATCTACGTTGGCTCTGGCATGGCTTACTTGCTGGGCGGACTGGTTGTTGCCTACGCATCGACTCAGGCCATGTGGACGATTCCCCTGCTCGGAGCCGTGCATCCCTGGCAGATCATCTTTCTCCTGGTTGGCCTTCCCGGCATTGTAGTAGCACCCCTACTCTTCACGGTGAACGAACCTGCCGCACACCGCGGAGCCAGCCGACGGTCGACTGTCCCGATGAGGCAGGTATTCTCGTACATCTTCGAAAACCGGCGCACGTTCTTGCTCCACAATATTGGTTTTGGGCTACTCGCGCTCTCTTCATACGCCAGCGCCGCTTGGGTGCCGGAATTCTATCGGCGACACTTTCACTGGAGCATTGGAACCACGGGCGTAATTTACGGTTCCTGCGTCGCGGTCTTTGGCTGCATTGGAATCGTCAGTGCTGGACGGTTCGCTGATTACTTGCGCAAACGCGGCCGCGGCAACGCGACCTTGTTCGTAGGTGTGCTGATCGGATTAGTCTGGCTGCCCGTCAACTGTCTTTTGTACCTGGCGCCCTCCGCAACTTGGGCCACGATTTGGCTGATTCCGGGATGCGCACTGGCGGCCGCTCCGTTCGGCATCGCCCCCGCCGCGATTCAGCAGATGATGCCGGCCACCATGCGCGGACAGGCCTCGGCTGTGTATTTGTTTTCCATCAACCTCATCGGGCTCGGAATCGGACCTACCGCTGTGGGAGCAGTAACGCAATACGCATTTCGAAGCGACGACGCCGTGCGATACTCACTGCTGATCGTGACATCTGGCGCATGTGCGCTCGCTGCGGTACTCCTCTATGGAGCTTTAAAACCGTTCGTTGCCAGTCTCGAGCGGGTGCGCGATTGGAATGCCGCACGTTCTGGTTGATTTGACGCCTCGTGGGATACACTTTCCGTCGGAAAGGCTTATCTCGATTGCATCTCGATACTGGCCCCGTTCGCCCCGGGGAAGAACTGAGTCTAGCTTCACTTGCCGACTGGCTGCGCGGACGAATCGCGGGCACTGAACGAGGTATCACGCTCGAACAGTTTCCGAGTGGGCACTCGAACCTTACCTATCTGCTGCAGATTGATGGGCTCGAGTACGTCCTGAGGCGCGGCCCTCTGGGGCCAGTCGCCCCGAAAGCTCACGACATGGGGCGTGAGTTTCGAGTGCTTCAGATGGTCCATCCGCATTTTCGAGAAGCTCCAAACGTCTTTCACTTGTGCGAGGATACAGCGGTCCTGGGGTCTGTGTTCTTCCTTATGGAGCGGCGGCATGGACTCATATTGCGCGATGAGGTTCCTGCGCAGCTGGCGAAGGCTCCCAAATACGCCCGGTTGGTGAGCGAAGCTTTTATTGATGGCCTAGTACGGTTGCATGCAATCGATGTGTCGAAGACGGGGTTGATCGCTCTTGGCAAACCGGAAGGCTTTCTCGAGCGCCAGGTGTTGGGCTGGGCCGATCGTTGGAATCGGGCCAAGACGGACGAGATGCCAAAGATGGACCGTGTTATTCAATGGCTCATCGATCGACGGCCGGCTTCTCGCGCGCCGACTCTGGTGCACAACGATTACAAGTTGGATAACGTCATGCTCGTGGATGGGTCTGTGGACCGCATCGAGGCAGTGCTCGATTGGGAGATGGCGACGGTTGGCGATCCATTGGCCGATCTGGGCTTGACGTTGTGTTACTGGGCTTGGGTTGAGGCGCCGCAACTGCGCGCTCGCGGAGTACCCTCGCTCACATCGCAGCCCGGTTGGTACACGCGAGATCAGTTCGTTCAGCGTTATGCAGAGGGAACCGGACGCGACCTCTCGCAGATCGGTTACTACGAAGTACTTGGCATCTTCAAGCTGGCAGTGATTCTGCAGCAGATTTACTACCGCTTCCGGCGTGGCCAGACGCAAGACACACGATTTCAGAACTTCGGAGACGGCGTGAAGGGATTGGTGGAATGGGCGGATTCGCTCACGGGGAAATCCACTTGAGCACCGTCTATCTCGTGCGCCATGGGCAGGCGGGCACGCGCGACGCTTACGATTCGCTTTCCGAGTTGGGAGAGCGTCAGGCACGGCTGTTGGGCGAGCACTTCATTTCACAGGGAATCCGATTTGCCTCCGCCTATGCAGGAGCACTTACGCGGCAGCAGCAAACCGCCGAGCAGATTCGTGCGGTCTATGCCGACGCGGGGGTTGGCTCCCCCACAGTTCGCGTCGATTCTGGATGGGATGAATTCGATCTCGGGCGAGTGTATCGCGAGATTGCTCCGCTCTTGGCTGCCGAAGATCCGGAATTTCTGCACGAATACGACGAAATGCGCGAGCAGGTTCGCGTTAGCCAAGGCGAGCACGGGGCACGAATTCATCGCAAATGGATGCCTTGCGATACAAAAGTGGTGGAGGCATGGCTTGGCGGTCGTTATCCCTATTGCGGCGAAACGTGGGACCAGTTTCGTGAGCGCGTTGCGGCCTGCCGGTTGAAGATGCTCGAGGCGCGGCAAGAGAACATTCTCGTGGTTACGTCGGCCACGCCGCTTGCGATTTGGACTGGCCTGTCACTGGAGATTTCCGACGAGCGGATCATGCGGCTCGCCGGGGCAGTGTATAACGCATCCTACACAATTTTGCGTTTGCGAAAAGAGCAGCTACGGTTATTTACCTTCAATGCGGTGCCGCACCTCGCCGCCCCGGGGCTGTGCACCCACCGGTAAGAGGATTCCGCGCACTGCTTAGAACGGACCTCTACCTTATATATAGTAGCGAACTACCCACTCAGCTACGCAGCACGGCTTGTCGCTACCCTGGACTTCCACTCTCGCATCAAAGACTGCCTCCAGCGCATCAGGCACGTCTTTTAGCGATTGAAGAGTGAAGCGAACCCGAATCTTAGAGTCGGCGCGGACAGCACAAGGAAATCGAACTCGATTCAAGCCGTAATTGACGCTCATGCGGACACCGCCTCGGATCTGAATTCCCTCCTTCATGAACCGGCTCAGCAGCGATAAGGTCAAGAACCCGTGAGCAATTGTGGTTCTATAGGGAGACTCACGCTCGGCACGTTCGCGGTCCACGTGGATCCACTGGCGATCCTCGGTAACATCAGCAAACTGCTCAATTCGTTCCTGTGCGATGGGGAACCAGTCCGTCAGGGTGAGTTCGCGACCTACCAAATCTCTTAAGGAATGGGGTGTTTCCAGGACAACCGGCACTGGTGTCTCCTCTCGATTTTGCCGCATCCTCTTATCTCTGTCGAATTATCTCTGTCGAAAGGATTCACACGATAGCTGCAGCAGGAACTACAACTTCCTGCGTGAGGGACGCGTGATACGACGAGCACTCGGAACGCGGGCGGAGGCCTGGGGTCCGAGGTCCGACGTCCGAACAGCAGGAGGATTGAAGAACATATAGGTAACGATGGCCGTTGCAATCGCACGCCCCATGTTCATCGGTGAGATCCACGTTACCCACACACAGCGTAGAGCCGATGCGAAGAAGGTGCGACCGGGCAAAGATGCGGCCTCCCGTCACTGGTAGAAAGTAATTGATCTTTAACTCCACGGTGGTGATCCGACGCCCCACTGAAGTGACGCTGGATGCCAGCGCCCACAGCTGCGTCGGCCATGGCTGCAGCGATACCGCCGTGGGCTACCCAGCACCTAGTCGCAAGTCGTTGCGAAGCGTGCAGTCGAGTCGCGGTGCACTCGGTGGAGTCGCACCCCGAGCAAGGTATTGAACGGCACGCTGGTTAAGGAATCGCGGAGTTGTCGAAGGGTCATTTCTTGTCACCCAAGGCCTGCGGCACACTCCACTTCCTGAGTTCCAGCTTCGCGATAGATTCGGTGTGCACTTCGTCGGGGCCATCGGCCAAACGCAGTGTGCGCACATTCGCCCAGGCGCCGGCCAGAAAGGTATCCTGGGAGACGCCCGCACCTCCGTGAGCCTGAATCGCGCGGTCCAACACCCGCAGACAGGCATTCGGCGCCACGACTTTGATCATTGCGATCTCGGCGCGTGCTTCTTTATTTCCGACCGTGTCCATCATGTAGGCCGCCTTCAAAGTCAGAAGACGTGCCTGCTCGATCTCCATGCGGGACCGCGCAATGTCGGCCCGTAGGGTGCCTTGCTCGGCCAGCGGCTTACCAAAGGCCACCCGCGCCTGCACTCGCTTACACATGGTTTCGAGGGCCCGTTCCGCCACGCCGATGCAGCGCATGCAGTGGTGAATGCGCCCCGGACCCAGCCGCCCTTGGGCAATTTCGAAGCCTCTTCCTTCCCCGAGCAACATGTTCGAAACGGGCACGCGAACATTTTCAAACGTGATCTCGCCGTGCCCGTGCGGCGCATGGTCATAGCCAAACACCGTCAGCATGCGCTCAATCTTGAGCCCGGCGCTATCCATCGGCACCAGCACCATCGACTGCTGTTTATGGAGCGCGGCCGAGCGGTCTGTCTTTTCTGTGTCAGTTCGGTCTGTGTCAGTTCGGCCCATAAAGATCGCGACCTTACAGCGCGGATCGCCCGCTCCAGAGGACCACCACTTGCGGCCATTAATGACATACTCGTCGCCCTGCCGAACAATACTCGCCTCGATGTTGGTTGCATCCGATGACGCGACCCCGGGTTCCGTCATCGAGAAGCACGATCGAATCTCACCTGCAAGCAGAGGCTTGAGCCAACGCTCTTTTTGCTCCCCGGTGCCGTAGCGGGCGAGCACTTCCATGTTGCCGGTGTCCGGCGCCGAGCAGTTGAACACCTCAGGAGAAATAAAACTGCGCCCCATAATCTCCGCCAGAGGTGCATATTCGAGATTGGTCAACCCCGCACCATGCTCCGGATCCGGCAGGAACAGATTCCACAGGCCCGCGGCGCGGGCTTTGGGCTTGAGTTCCTCAATTACGGCCGGCGGCGACCAGCGGTTGCGCCCGATCTCATCGTGGTAGCGCTGCTCATTCGGATAAATGTGCTCATCCATGAAAACCTGCAAGCGCCGTTGCAGGTCCTTCACTTTGCTGCTGAAGGAGAAGTTCATGTCTGCCGCCTGTCTCCTATTTACCCGTAAAAGCAGCGGGGCGCTTCTCCACAAAGTGCGCGACACCCTCTTTGAAATCCTCTGTACGGAAACACGCCATCATCTCGCGCACAGAAATGTCGAAAGCTTCCGCGAGCGGTTGCGACAAGGCCCCGTATACCTGGCGCTTGATTATGCGCAGCGAGCGCGGGCTCACCGTGGAAGCCAGTTCTTGGGCAGACTCCTGGGCTTTTTCGAGAAAGGTTTCCTGCGGAAAAACTCGATTCACGAACCCCATGCGAAGTGCTTCGGCGGCATCGATGGTCCGGGCGGAAAACAGCAGGTCGAGCGCGTTTGCAATTCCAATGATCCGAGGCAACATCCAGGCCATTCCATACTCGGCAATCAGCCCGCGCCGCGCGAATGTGGTGCTGAAGCGGCTTGCGTCCGAGGCCAGCCGCAGATCGCAATAGAGAGCGATAACCAAACCAAGGCCAACCGCCGGTCCGTTGATGGCGGCAATCACCGGCTTCCCGATGGCGGGGAAATACGAGTATTTCTTCTGAAAATCCTGGGCCGCGCCTTCACGGCGGTTAGCGCCGTCGCGCAAAACCTGCTCGCGGCCCCGGTCATCCAAATCCCGGTAATCCACGCCGCGTACCGCCACCGCGCTCAACAGCGACATGTCAGCGCCTGCGCAAAAGCCCCGCCCAGCGCCTGTCAATACGATCACGCGGACCTCGTCGTCCTGCTCGGCGTTCTCCATGTGCGAACGCACTTCGCTTTCCATCAGCGCCGTCCAGGCGTTGAGTTTGTCCGGCCGATTCAAAGTAATCGTGGCCACTCGATTGACTACGTTATAGAGAGTCTCCTGAGTTGGCATGACGCGCGATTATATAGAATCAGCTTGCGTTAGTCACTATCATGTCATAGCGACTATCGAGATATGGAAGAGATCAGTCGAATGAATTGACGCACACTGGCGGGATCCCGTGAGCCGCACAAGAGGCGCTATTCTGCGCCGGATTGAACAAGGTACGGAAGCGACACCAACGAGGTACTGATGCACATTCGCCGCAGCCTAGCCTGCTGGCCAGCGCCCCGCGTGGGACTGATCTTCCCGCTCGCCGCCCTGAGTGGCACGGCACAGGCCCCAACCGCAGCGACTGAAATTCCCATGCAGCGCTGCGATCAGCTGCCGGTCGTGATTTTGCAAGTGGATAAGGAGGAAAAGCGCTTTCGTGTTGATCCGGCCGCGACCTCCTTCTTAAACGCGAAGTCATTCATCGGAGGACACGCCAAAGAGGTGCAGATCCACTCCTGGAATGAGACGACGGATACTTCGCGCCAGCGGTATTTCTATCGGGGAGCACTTCGGTGCGAAACCCCAATCACTCCAATTTCTCCCCAGCTCTTCACGCCAGGAATAATCCGATCGTTCGATTGGCTCGTAGTTGGCGAGAAGGAAGACCGTTAAAGAAAGTCGGGTGGGGAACTTGCCTCTGCAGATCGGTATTGTATGAAATTAAAACCTGCCCGTAAGTAATTGATAATAAATTAGATATTGGTGGAGGCGGCGGGAGTCGAACCCGCGTCCGAAAATGTTACTGGTCAAGAGACTACATGCTTAGTCACGTTCCTGCCCCAGGCATTACCCTGGAACGTTCGCGGCCGGCGCTCAGAACGGACAAGAAACGCAAGCCGCTAGCCTGAATATCTCGCTCCAGTAGCCCAGACGTAGCCACCAGAGCCAGCCCGCTGTGCGACGCCCTTCCGCAGCCCGCGAGCAAAGCCGCGGAGGACGGCTACTTAACTAATTAAGCAGCGTATGCCATCTGTTGATTGGCAATTATTGTTTTGCACGCGATCACGGGTGTGTGCACCCCGGCATGCCTCTTGGCCGCAAGCATCTCCGTCGAAGCCGTGACGCCCCCATTGCGGGAAGGCCATTCAAAGAGCTACTTCCAATCTAGGTGGCAAACAGTTAGAAGTCAAACAGTTGATTAGATGTGACTGTCAGGCGCTTCGCACCAAAGTTCGTGTCCAAGCGCCCTGACACCGGAGCCAGCCTATACCGACGTGGTGCCCGTAGGGGGCTATGGCAACGCCGTGCCGGGGCTGGAATCGAAGGGGGACGAACACCAGGTCCCTCGACTCGGACCTCCTCTTTTCAGGTCGGTCACCGCTGGATGACAACTGCGTCGATGGGAATTCTGACGGCACAGATAATGCCGCTCAAAATCAGTATCAACACAGCATCTCCCCAGGAACTTACCCAACTACCCGGGATTGCAAAAAAACTTGCCTATCGGATCGTGAATCACCGCAAACGGCACGGATTCTTCACTCACTGGGAAGAACTCGCCGAAGTAAAGGAGTTCCCGCTCGCGGCTTTGGGTCAAGTTAAGCAGAGGGACACGCTGAGGCGCCCTGATCTGAAGGAAGACTGCCTTGGACCACGGCGAATGAAACCAAGTGCCACAGAGAGAGAGTGAAGAAAAAGCCTAAGGGCTACACCAAGGGCACGTTCCACCCGCAGACCGGACCGGCTGCAACGGCCAGCGTAAAAGCTGGCTGACATCGTTTTCGGTCTACCCGGTTTTAACGGCGGAGAGACACGAAAGTCTATTTTCGAGTGGCAAAATTCCGGTAGACTCGCGCCATCGGACAGGATACTACTTGCCGGATCTGGCGACTGTACAAATGGCAGGTTCGGCTCACGCCTTTCGCACAGGCCGCCTGAATCTGTACCAATCGCTCCTGGTAAGGACAGTGGGCGGAAGAACTGGCCTGCCGCTCACGCGAGAAGATTGGTACCGTGAGCAGTCATTGTCGGGTCCTCCCGCGCGCCAAAAGTTAAGCCTTCCGCGCAAGTGCAGGGCCGAAAGCGCAACTATCTTTGCATCCTCGTTCTCGTTTCATCATCTGATTTATCTGCGCCGCCTGTAAAATGAACAGCCTGTCGCTAGCCGTGTCGGACCAGATCGGAGGAGAGCTTCCGGTGAAAACGGAGTGTTTACCCTTCAGCCAGATTCCGCACACGACGCGGCTTTTCAGCGACTTCCTCTCCTATTCTCCCGCTGTTCGAAGGTTCTATCGGCGCTCCCCTTATTTTTCCGAGTGGTTGAAACAAGAAACACCGAGCATTCGTTATGAGAACTCGCGGTGCGAGAGAGTCGCCGAGATCCTGCAGCGCCAGAACCAGGAGCGGGGCGCGTCCCCGAAGACATTTGAGAATATTGCACGCTTTCGGCAAGGCGCGCTAACCGCCGTGACCGGCCAGCAAGTGGGCCTTTTCGGCGGTCCGCTGTTCTCGATTTTCAAGGCGCTGACCGCGGTGAAGTTGGCGGATCAGGCTTCGGCCGGGGGAGTCGATTGTGTTCCGGTTTTCTGGCTAGCAACCGAGGATCACGATCTTGCGGAAGTAAACAATGCTGCGCTCCCGACCGCCGAAGGGTCCTTGGAGAAACTCGTCGCTCCGACTCAGGGTTTGCCGGATGCGCCGGTAGGCACCGTGCGATTCGGCGAGGAAATACAGACGGTTGTGGAGCGGGCTTCCGGCCTGCTGGGAGGATCTGAAGTCCCCGACTGGCTGCGGGATTCTTATCGGCCAGGCGAGACTCTGGGCAGCGCGTTTGCCCGGCTCTTTAGCCGGCTGTTCGCGGACTGGGGCGTGATTCTGCTGGATGCAGCGGATCCCGAACTGCACAAGATTACCGCACCCATATACCAGGCGGTTATTGAACGTGCCGCTGAAATTGACGACGCGCTACTCAGACGTGGCAAGGAGCTGGAGTCCGCAGGGTATCATCAGCAAGTCAAGGTAACACCATCTTCAACCCTATTGTTTACGCTGCACAATGGCCGGCGCGTGCCGGTGCACCGCCGGTCGAACGGGAGCTCAGAGCCGGATTTTCTGATTGAAGAAAAGAAGCTTCCACAATCCGAGCTGCTACGGCTTATCTCTTCGGCACCACATCATTTCAGCCCGAATGTTTTGCTGCGTCCCGTGGTACAGGATTATCTGCTGCCCACGCTGGCTTACACGGGAGGATCGGCCGAGGTAGCATACTTTGCGCAAGCGGCGGTCGTTTATGAAGCCGTGCTGGGACGGGCAACTCCGATCGTACCCAGGTTTTCTGCGACGCTCGTGGAGCCTAAGCCACAGCGGTTGTTGGAACGCTACGGAGTTAAGCTGACGGATCTATTTCGGGGTCCAGAAGCTCTACGCGAAATTCTGGCGGCGCGCACCTTGCCCGCAGACCTGCAATCGGCATTCGATCAGGCAGGTGATAGCCTGGAGAAATCCCTGGCTGCGATTCGCGCATCGCTGTCCCATCTGGATGCAACCTTGGTGGATGCCGCGACCCGTGCCGAGTCGAAGATGCAGTATCAGCTGGAACACTTGCGTTCCAGCGCGGCCCGGGCAGAACTTCGGCAGAGCGAGATGCTCAGCCGGCACGCGGAGCAGCTCAGCCATGCCCTCTATCCCGACAAGAGCTTGCAGGAACGGGAAGTGGCAGGAGTGTATTTCATAGCGAGGTATGGGGCGGGCCTGCTGCATCAGCTTTTTGGCGCCATTCACACGGATTGTTTGGATCATCAACTGGTTTCGCTACAAAGCTGAGCGGTGTGCCGTCCCGCCGGGACTCGGTTCCAATTTCCTTCTCAATCCCGGCGTTGAAGCGCTGGGCTATTATCGGGTTGTCCCTCCGGGACACTGGTCGGCGGCTGGGGGCGGGAATTCCTTTTTGTGGCATCCCCGGGGTGAGCCGGGAAGGGATCCTTCGACTCCAGGATGACAACGTCTGTTTTGGTTCTAGCAGCCGAGGTGCGCGCGCAATTCCTCCAGTGACTCGACGCGAGGGAGGCCGGCATCCCGGTATGTACCCGAAACGTCAAAGAGCAGGGCCTGCATGCCGGCTTTGGTGGCGCCCGCGTAGTCCACGCAATAAACGTCGCCTACGTACAGAGCTTTCTCCGGGGCAGCCTTCATGGCGCGCAGAGCAGCTTCGAATATTGCCGGATGGGGTTTTTCATGCCCGACCACGCCGGAATCGGTAACGTTTAAAAAGCAGTCGCAAATGCCGCATTGGGTGAGGACATCAGCAACCCGGCCGTCGGCGTTGGAAATCACGCCAATGCGGTAACTCTCGCCAATACGTTCCAGGATCTGGCGAGTGCCGGGACGAATCTGGTCGAAGTTCGCTGAACACGCGGTGGCGTCGGTCAATTTCTGCCGGAGATTCGAGTCGGATACGTCAAACAGCTCCAGCAGATGACCATAAAACCGTTGCCAGAAGCCGCGGTCGGCCCGATGTCCTCCTAGAACAAACTCATCCCATTCCTTCTTGGTCTTTCTTTCGGTAGCCTGAAGTTGATCCCCGGTGGGTGTGATGCCGCGCTCTGCGAGGGGTTTCAGGATACGCGGCCAATTCGGAAACAGGAGGGTGTTTCCTACATCGAACAGCACGACCTCGGTTTTGTCTGGCATGATTAGAGATGAAATCGATCAAGAACATTTTAGCGGAGGACACGCTACCAAACATCTCGGAGTGGTATTCTTACACGCTGGTTGTCGCTCTGGCCGCATCAGCAAACCGCGAACCATGAACCTCGTGCTCGTCACGTTGATGACAGGAGTTGCTCATGCGCTGAGGCCAGCCCTGGCGCCACTCCTGCGTCCTTTCCTGGTGTTTGGTTCTTTGCTGGTGGTTCAGTATCCGGGACGTAAAGGGGACGTGTACAGCGTCCTTTGGGTTCTGGTCTTCGGATTTGCCACTCTCAACATCCTGGGACTCGTTGCCCGGCGATTCGAACCTGATCGTAGCCGACTAAGCTTTGGGGAAGTGCTGGCGGTGCTGGTGGTCATGGTTTCCATTAGCCTGCTGGGCTGGGAACTTCTGAACCTGTTGCATATCTTTCCGATAAAGCTTTCTCCACGGTAAGCGGGTTTGCGGTATGATTTTGCGTAAATGGCAAAGAATGCGCTACCCTTCGAAGTCACTTGCCCCTGCTGCAATGCGGTCCTGAAGGTGGACCCTGGAACCCAGGCGGTCATCTCGCACACGGCTCCTGCGCATCCCAAGACTTTCGCCGATATTGAAGCTGCCGCGAAGGCGATGAAAGAGCAGGACAGCCGGCGAGACTCCATTTTCCGGCAGTCGGTGGAGGCCCAGAAACACGCTTCCGACCTGCTGGAAAAGAAATTCCAGGAGGCCGTAAAGAAGGCCAAGGAATCGCCTGATACTGGCAAGCCGATCCGAGACTGGGATTTGGAATAATCTCGTGACTGATTAACCAGAGCTTCGCTCGGACTGGGCGGGTCAGAGACCGGCCCCCACACATCTCACCTTTGGGAAACTACTCTCCGATCCCGCGTCCGCTTTTGCTCGGCCATCGCGGAGCGCGCGCCGTTGCCTCTGTTCCCGAGAATTCTTTTCCGTCATTTGATCTGGCTCTGCAGCATGGTTGCCATGGGTTTGAATTTGATGTGAGGCTGACGGGTGATGGACGTCCGGTGATTTGGCATGATCCGCGCTTTAATGGAATTGAGATCTCGCAGGCTAAGGGCGATTCCTTGCAGGACCTGCCGCTTTTCGAGAATCTGCTGGGGCGGTACAGGTCTAGAGCTTTTCTCGATATCGAGCTGAAGGTGCCGGGACTGGAAGAAACAATCCTCGCTGCTCTGCGACGCTTTCGACCGGAGCGAGGCTTTATCGTCTCAAGTTTTCTTCCTCAAGTCCTGCAGGAAATGAATGCTCGCGATGCAGCGATTCCGCTTGGCATCATCTGCGATAGGCGAGAACAACTGCTGGGCTGGCGTCAACTTCCCATCACGCACGTGATCCCCCACCAGAGCCTGACCAGCAGGGAGCTCGTAGAAGAAGTACACACAGCGGCCAAGCAACTCTTTGTGTGGACGGTCAATCGCGCCGAAGACATGGTACGTCTTGCAAAGTGGGGCGCGGACGCCATCATCTCTGACGACACTGAGCTGTTGGTGCACAATCTCGGCAAGACGAACTAGCCGGGGACTTCACTGCGGGCACGGGCAGTGGATGGCTTCACTAGAAACGCATCCCGTTCCCGTTCAAAAGCCTCCAATTCAGACATCTCCTCGGGCTTACTCCAGCCAAGGACCGCTGCAATACGGCTAGCGGCCGTCCGGCTACATTCTTCAGACCAGCAGGCGGCCATGGCTACGGGCACGCGGCGCAGCAATACGTCGCCCAGAGTAACGGCATGTTCGTTCTGAAACGCGTCCACCGTTTCCGCCACGATGTGCTGAGTATGCGGGCACAAGGGTACACGCATCTGGGCTCCGCTGCGCGCGAGTTGGGCGATGGCCAGAGTTCGCTTTCCGTGCCAGTTCACAATGGCTTCGGCGGCTTCGTCAGAAATTCCGGAAAGGCCGGAAATTTCGGCGACCCAATCGTCCAGAGTGGCATCGATTTCGCCTTGGGCCACCGTGGCTACTGGCTTCAATTCGGCGGCCGGTATGCCGATCTTGGAAGCACATTCGCGGGCGAGTTCGGCTGCCGTCGTCAGTTTGCCGCCGATGATCGAGATCATGCGCTGCACACTCTGCTTTCCGTGATCGTGCAGAAAATGGCGGCGGGTGATCCCGGCGGGGTTCTTACCGCGAACGAAGGGCAATGGTCGCACCCCCGCGAATGCGTAACGAACATCATTGGCGGAGACTCTTGCTCCCGGGAAGAGGGCATGCACGGAGTTGAGCAAGTACTCGATTTCGTCGGGCGAAGGTTGTGTCTTGCCAGGGTCGGATTGATCGGGCACTTCGGTGGTGCCCACCAGAACCTGCTCATTCCACGGGATCAGGAAAATCGGGCGTCCGTCCACCGCCTCGGTGAACACGGCGGCATCAGGCGCGCCCGGAAAACGTGGCAGCACGATGTGGGAGCCACGAACTCCGCCGATCATCGGGCCGTTCGTGTTGATCCCCGAGTGCTGGCACAAGCGGTCGGCCCATGGACCGGTAGCATTGATGATCCAGCTGGCTTCGATCCGTTGCTCAGTCCCGGTCAGCAGATCGCGGAACAGCAATCCCTTAGCACGCCCGTAGGCAACGTCTACAGCGAGCACCTGGGCATAGTTTCGTACGAGTGCACTGGCGGCCGTGGCCTCCACGAGCCATTCTGCCACCAGCCGCTCGGGAAATTCGCACTGTGCATCTTCAAAATTGAAAATGGACCAACGCTTGCCAGAATCGAGCATGCGTTCAAATCTTGCCCGGTCCGCCGTGCCATTTGCTGCAGGCGTCTTCCCACCGAAGCGGCGGTATAGCCACAGGCCGAGACGAATCTTCATGGCACTGCGACGGCTCTGTTCCCCCAACGCGAGCAGGAACTGAACCGTGTGCACCAGGTGAGGGCGCTCTCGCAGCAGTCGTTGGCGTTCCCGCAATGATTCTCGGACTAACCCAACTTCGCCGAACTCGAGGTAACGCAGGCCGCCGTGAATGATGCGCGTGGAGCGACTGGTAGTGCCTGAGCCGAAGTCATGCTGTTCAAGCAGCAAGGTTCGACGTTTCGCTCGGGCACACTCGCGAGCAATGGCGACGCCGTTAATGCCGCCACCGATCACCACGACCTGGAACCGCTGGCCATCCAGGGAAGGGCGGGTTTTCTGCGGGACGTTCATACGATTTTGGATGCGATTCCTCGCCTAAGGCTGGAAAAAAGAATATTCCCGGACTTTAAGTCTGCACTGAAACCCGATCGCGAGGAAAGTAGCCATCGAGTGGCCTTGAGACTGACCATTTATTGCCCATATGTGCACAGGTCATTTAGATTAATTTCGATGTCCAATAATACCGGAGAACGTTTCGAGCGAGCAGTTTCCATTATGGCGCGTCTGCGGGCCCCCGGAGGTTGCCCCTGGGACCGGGAGCAGACCTTCGACTCCATCAAGCCCTACACACTGGAAGAGACGTATGAGGTCCTAGAAGCTATCGATAACCGGGACTGGGAAGAGCTGACCGGTGAACTGGGCGATCTCCTGCTCCAGGTTCTCTTCTATGCACAGATGGCGAAGGAAGAAGGCAACTTCTCCATCGATGAAGTTCTGGATCACCTCTCGAACAAGCTGGTAGACCGGCATCCGCACGTGTTCGGCAACGTAAAAGCCGAAACTTCTTCCGATGTGCTGCGCAACTGGGAGGCGCTCAAGGCGGCGGAGAAAAAGAAGCGCCTGGAGGCGGGCGGGGGCAAGTCGCAGCAAGAGGAAAGCAAACCGGAGTCGGTCCTGACAGGGGTCTCTAGCGGGATCCCAGCGCTCCTGGAAGCCTTCAAACTGAGCTCTCGTGCCTCCCATGTGGGCTTCGATTGGCCCAACATTGATGGGCTTTTTGGCAAATTGCAGGAAGAAACTGAAGAGTTGCGGGAGAACCTGAAAGAGTTTCCGGCGCCGGGCCCTCAGCCTCACTTGCGTGGAACGGCCGGCTCTGGGCGGCAGAAGATCCCGCAAGAACTGCGCGACCGGCTGGAGGACGAGGTTGGGGACTTGTTTTTCGTTCTGGTCAACATTGCACGTTACCTGTCGCTCGATCCGGAATCAGCGCTCAAGAAAACGAATCGGAAATTTAAACGCCGCTTTCAGTGGATGGAGGAGCAGTTACGGGCTTGCGGCCGTGGTCCGCAACAAGCATCGATGGAGGAACTAGAATCCTTGTGGCAACAGTCGAAACAGCAGGAAAAATCAGGCCGGTGAGCGCCGAGTCGATTGCTGTCCGCAAGTGTCACAGCCTGGACGAAATGCGGGCTTGCGTAGCATTGCAGAAAGAAGTTTGGAACTTCAGCGATGCCGAGCTTATCCCATTGCGTCTGTTCGTCGTTGCCGAGAAGATTGGAGGACAAGTCATTGGTGCTTTCGACGGAAACGAGATGGTGGGGTTCGCTCTGGCCATTCCGGGGGCTCGCGGGGGGCATTCCTATTTGCATTCACAGATGCTGGCGGTACGCTCCGCATACCGGAATTGGGGGCTGGGCCGGCGCATCAAATTTGTGCAGCGCGATGATGCATTGGCGCGCGGCTTCGATCTGATGGAATGGACATTCGACCCGCTGGAGATCAAAAATGCCTACCTGAATCTGGAGAAGCTGGGTGCAATTACGAGGCGGTACACCGTCAACCAGTACGGAGTCAGTTCTTCACCGCTGCAAGGAGGACTCCCCACAGACCGGCTGGTTGCGGAATGGTGGCTGAAGTCCAAGCGGGTTGAAAGCTGGCTGCGCATCGGTTCTAGGCCGCCGTTTAAGACATTGAAAGCCATCAGCGTACCCGCCCAGATTTATGAGTGGAGGGCGTCTGCCGATCATCGGGCCAGGGCGAAAGATGTGCAGGAGAGAAACCGGGTTGAGTTCCAGAAAGCATTTTCGGAAGGGTTGAGCGTCTTGGGCTACGAGCGAGACTCGCAGGGCAATGGGAAATTCCTGCTAGGTGAATGGGATGAGAAGTGGTGGTATGGACCAGTTCCATGAAAATTGAAGCGATTACCATCCGCGAGATTCAAATGCCGCTCGTCCATTTTTTTGAGACGAGCTTTGGCCGTACTACGAGCCGCCGGATTCTGCTCATCACTGCGCACTGCGAAGGATTGAATGGTTGGGCAGAGTGTGTGGCGGGAGAGAACCCGTATTACAGCGATGAATGGGTCGAGACCGCCTGGGCTACGACTCGCGATTATCTGGCACCCGTCTTGGTCAATCGCAGCATGAACCAGGCCAGGGAATGTGTGGCGCTGCTTGCTCAAGTGCGTGGACACCGGATGGCGAAAGCGGCCATAGAGAATGCGTTGTGGGATGTCGAGGCCCGACAAAAGAAGCAACCGCTCTGGAGACTCCTAGGCGGGACCCGGCGGGAAATCGCTTGCGGGGTTTCGATCGGTATCCAGGACAGCATTGAACAGCTACTGGGAAAAATCGAAACAGAACTTGCCGCCGGCTACAGACGCATCAAGGTTAAGGTGAAACCGGGGTGGGATATCAATGTGCTGGAACGGATTCGCTCCCGCTGGCCCAACATCCTGCTCAGTTGTGATGCCAATTCTGCTTACCGTCTGAGCGAGGTCGAACACCTCAGGAAATTCGATCAATTCAACCTGCTCATGATGGAGCAGCCTCTGTGGAACGACGACATCTATTTTCACGGCCGTCTGCAGAAACAGCTCAAGACCAAAATCTGTCTCGATGAATCCATCCGCAATGCGCGCGACGCCGAGGCTGCCATCGAACTTGGGGCGTGTGGGATTATCAACATCAAAGTTGGGCGGGTGGGAGGATTCACAGAGGCAAAAAGCGTTCATGATGTCTGCCAAGCGCACAACCTTCCGGTCTGGTGCGGAGGCATGCTGGAGTCGGGAGTGGGCCGCGTGCACAATGTCGCCCTCTCGACGCTGGAGAACTTCCGTCTGCCCGGCGATGTGTCGGCCTCAAAACGCTATTGGAAGGAAGACATTATCGAACCCGAGGTGGAAGTCTCGCCGCAGGGAACGATTGCAATCAAGGACGAACCTGGCACGGGGTACCGCGTGCGCGAAGACCTGATCGAGAAACTTACCGTCCGCAAAGAGACGATCCGCACTGCCGCAGCCGGCAAGTGAGCCGGCCCAGATTCAAGGCTATTCTCCGCTGCGGTTGGCAGCGGAAGCATTCTCTTCTCGTTTCAGCAAGTCCACTCCCTGGGCGAAAGTCAGATCGCTCCGCACCCGGCGAAAATCGCTGAAGATCTCATTGCTCTTGAGCACAATATTTTTAAAGAGGAGAACTTTGCCGGTGAAGTTCAGAGTCATCCGGGTAATTTGCCAGGTGTCGCCATCGCTGACGCTGGCCTGGTCTACCTGAAACTGTCCGCCTTTATCGAGATGGCCGAGAATGCCCCAGCCGAAGCTGACGTCCCTGTAGAGCGTACCGTCGATCTTGGCGATGCGGTGCTGGTTGGCGTCAATTAACAGGTAGCCCGTCATTCCGGTCAGGACCTGCTCGACGCGTGTGGGGGGATTGAACTTAGGATTGGGTCGAAACTTCAAGCGGACCAACTCGTCGCCCTGTTTGCCAATGCCTGGCCTCCCGGTCTCAATCCCGTCATATTCATACGTAAATGCGTTGGGCAGCGAGTGCATGATGCGGCTCACCCGATCAGCGTCTTCCTTTTCCTGTTTCTGCTTGCGGCGGAGCTCGTCGGTATTGCTGACAAGGGTCTGAAGACGAGCTTCTTCGGCCCGGCGCTGGTCTTGGCTCAAAGGACGATCATCGATGGCGATCAGCAAAGCAGCAGTTGCATCTCGAGTCTGCACAAAGAGCTTAGTTTGCGAGCCATGGGGAGTTTCTCTGCGCGAGCGGAACATGAAATTGATGTTGTCATTGGCAGCCTTTAGCTCGTTATCCGCGGTCTGGCGGACCAGATCACCGGGCGCCACCGACGAGGTTTGCGCGAGAAGCGACAGACTTAGAGCCAAAATTAAGGCAGCGGCTCTCAGAGTCCGGCCACACGTTGTTCTCTCAAGATTGTTGCGTCCCAAGCACCCCATCCTACTCGTACTATATAGAGATGGTTTCACAAATGGTATCCGGCTGGTTGCCAGAGCTACCTTGGCGGCTAAGAAGCCGCCCGCTTGGAACTTCAGCGGCACGGCCGAAAGCCGTCCCTACCCAAGACAGCTCACGAAACCGGCTCTCGAACAATTAGATGCGCCCTTTCTATCCAGTTTGCAAGCTCTTGATCTCGGATCGGCGCCGGTCTTGCCCGCCTTCGCATGGTCCGGTATAGTCTGTGAAGCTAGTGCAGGTGCTCGCTTCGCCGCATCAGACCGCCCTTCGCTCGATCTCTCTGTGGCCACTGCGTTGGTTGCAGGCAGAGGGAGAAGAACCCAGTTTTTCCAGCCAGTTTCTTCCGAGGAGGTTGCATTCATGGAAACAGCGAAAGCACCGGATGGTGTCCGTGGTGAAATGGCGAATCTCGGCAAATCGGTAAGCGTCCGAGGCGAGCTTTCCGGCAGCGAAGATCTCTACATCGATGGCCAAGTGGAAGGCGCGATCGAGTTGCATGGCAACCGGCTCCTGGTCGGACCGAACGGCCGGATCAAGGCGAACGTTAACGCGCGGAGCGCGGTAATTCAAGGCAAGCTGGAAGGGAACATCCGCGCGACCGACCGGGTTGACTTAAAGCAATCCGCGGTTGTGTTGGGCGATATCGCCACCCAGCGCATCTCGATTGAGGAGGGCGCTTATTTTAAGGGCGGAGTCGATATCCAGAAGGAAGCCGCCCGGCCGGAGGCGAAAGCGGAGCCCAAAACGGCGGTTGTGGCCGGGTCCGGGGTCTCGTCGGGGAGCAAGGCGGGCGGCCCAGCAGCGGCCACCGCACTGGAGCCTAGGAAGTCATGATATGTTCGGCACTCGGGCGCGCTAAACTACTCTCGGATGCCGCACACTGGTCCGGAATGTTTAGAAATGGCGTCCGTATCCCAAAATCTGATGAAAATTTTTCGCGGAGGGACCACCGGTCCGCAACAGCAAAACGCTTCGCCTGCCACCTCGCAGAGATTGACACGCCGTTCGAGCGGCCTGGTAGAGCTCTCGGAGACGTTGTCAGGCCAGGAAGGGCTGCGCGTTCTTGATTTGGGCGCGACATCGCCGGGCAACATCCGATATTTAACGGAGCTGGGCCACAAGTGCTACAGCGAGGACGTGCTGCTGGCATCTTTCGATGCTTCCCTGGTTACCAAGGACGACCAGGGAAATCGAGTTTTGGACGAAAAACGCTTCCTGTCAGAGAACCTGGTGTACGAGCCTTCGCTGTTTGACGTAGTGCTCTGCTGGAATCTTGCCGATTATTTGGAGCAATCGCTGGTCAAGCCGGTAGTCGGGCGCTTCTGGACCACGTTGAAACCTGGTGGGATGCTGTTGGCCTTCTTTCATACCCGCGACGCGGGGCCCGATGCTCCTTGTTACCGCTATCACATCGCCAACAAAGATACGCTGGAAATGCAGCCTATTGTGGCTCGTCCGGAGACTAGCCCGAATCAGGGATCGAGTGGCCGGACCTATCCCCCGTCGAAATCGCACTTCCGCTTGCAGCGCGTCTTCAATAACCGGAACATTGAAAACCTTTTCCGCGATTTCGCCTCCATCAAATTCTTCCTCGCACGTGACAATGTAAGAGAAGTTCTCGTGGTTCGGTAGCCACCAGCCCAGGTCTCAGCCGGTAGAGCGTGTCTTGCGGACTAAATAGCGAGTCAGCGCGGGAAGGGTTCCAAACAGGTGCAGCAATCCGGCCCGTACTGGCTTCGGGAAGCCGAATAACACCCTGATTTTGGAAGACGTCCGAAATATGGGCATCAGTTGTAGCTGGTAAGCTTCGCGATATCGCTGTATCACATCCTCGAAGGAAGCCTGACCTCGAAGGAAGCCTTGCAAAGAACGAGCCGCCATATTTCCGCTGCGTAATGCAAGCGAGATCCCGTCGCCAATGAAGGGGTCAACAAAGCCGGCGGCATCGCCCACCACCAGCACGCCGCCATTTTCGGGATTCGGTATGCCGAAATTCAACGGAGAGGTCGCTACCGGTTCGCTCAACCTTTGCCAAGACGCACTGCGCTCCCGAAGCGCCGGGTGGCAACCGAAAACTTCCGGCAACGAGCAGGCGACATCTGCCCGCACCATGGCACACACGTTGATCCGAGAATCGTGATCGTCCTCGTGGATCTTCGCCGGCTGCACCCCGCAATAACCGCCGTCGAAAAAATAGAGATCAACCGAGTCAGCGGGCGCAAACTCGTAGAAATGGGCTTTTAGACCAAGCCACTTGACTGGCACGGAATTTTCAGCACGCGAGTCCCTCAGGTTCGACCAGCGCCCCGAAGCGTTGATTACGGCGCGAGCTTCGAAGGCTGTGCTGGAAGTTGAGATGCGGAAGTGGCCACTGCGGGTGATGGCCCGCACAGCCTGTTGTTCTCGGGCATTGACACCCGCGCCTTGCGCTGCCTGCCAGAGGGCAGCATCCAGCTCAAAACGAGAGATGCTCGACGCCGTGGGTTGAACCGGAGAGTCCAGTACTTTGCCGTCGATAAAGAGGCGTCCTCGGCCGATGCGCGGAGCGTGTTGCAAGATCTGATGCGATGATCCTGAAGAATTCAACAGGGCAGCAAGGAGCTCCAGGGACTCTGCCGAAACGAATTCACCGCAGACCTTGTGTCGTGGAAACCGGCCTTGCTCCAGCAGTAGCACGCGCGCGCCGTATCGCGCAGCAGTGATGGCGGCGGACGTTCCTCCCGGTCCGCCTCCGACGACGATGAGATCGTAGGGGCTCATAGCGAAGATTTTGTTATTCTGAGCACGGCGAAGAATCTAGACCGCTCGGAATGTCACGCCTTCTGCGAAGCTTCGCTCCGCCTGGACGGGCGAGACGCCCGCCCCCACATGAGCAGGCGCCTTCCAAACGATCACACCCATTCGATAGAAGTAGTGGCGCTGAATGTCCACTTCCGATCCCGGAATCTGACTGATCATTTTGCGCATTTCTTCGACGGTATAAGCCTGCCGCACAGAAGCCGGAGCGTCGTGGCGGGTGAGCCGGCTTCGGTAGAGCGGATATCCCGCGTATACCGCCATAAGATGCAGGGGGTCGCGGACCAGATCATTAATCAGGAACGCCCTTCGGCAGACTCGCAATCCCTCCCGCACGAATTCAGTGAGTTGCCCCGGCCCCAGATGGTGCACGAATAGGCAGGAGCTCACCAGGTCAAAGCTCCCGCCAGTAAAGGGGAGAGCCAAGGCATCGGCGACGACTGCCCGATTCGAGCCGTTGAGGTGAGAGCGGGCACGATCCAGAACCGTGATGCTGACATTGATTCCGCGGCGACCCAGGCGTGCTGCGACCAGATTTGGGACCCCTCCGGAGCCCGCGGCAATCTCCAGGAGGGAAAGTTCACAAACCCCATGCCGGCGTGCAACTCGCTCGATTAGGGCTTCGCTAGTGTTAATTCCCCCGAACCAACGATTGATACGGCATAGATCGGCCAGAGAAGCTGCAATCTCCGCTGGGGTGCCGGCATCAGTATCCAGCAGTTCGGTGGTGGGTAGACGCTTCATGCGGTAAGTGGATAGTGGATAGTCTTCATGTGGAAGTTGGGCGTATCACTATCCACTATCGACTAAACCTGCGCCAGTTCTTCTTCCAGCAACTGTTTGTTGTACAGATCGGTGTAGTAGCCGTTAAGGGCGATGAGTTCGTCGTGCGTGCCCAGTTCCACAATGCGCCCGCCGTGCAGGACTGCAATACGATCGGCATTGCGTACTGTCGAGACGCGGTGAGAAATAAAGATTGTGGTGCGCCCTTCCATGATCTCGCGAAGATGATTAAGAATCTTGTCTTCGGTGTGAGTATCGACACTGGAAAGCGCGTCATCCATGATCAGAATGCGAGGATTGCGGATGATGGCGCGGGCAATCGCCGCGCGCTGTTTCTGCCCGCCCGAGAGCGTGATGCCGCGCTCGCCCACAATGGTCTGATATTGTTCCGGAAAACTCTCAATGTCGGACGCGATGTTGGCGCCTTCAGCCGCATCGCGAATTTCCTGATCGGTCACTTCCTCGGTCCCGAACGCGATGTTCTCCCGCACGGTGTCACTAAAGAGAAAGGTTTCCTGTGGCACGAAGCCGATATTGCGCCTCAAGCTCTCAAGCGGGAACTCGCGAATCGGCCGGCCATCGACTAGCACTGTCCCCGCTGGAGCGTCATAAATGCGGGGAATGAGACTTACCAGCGTGGTTTTGCCGGAACCGGTCGGTCCGACAATCGCGAGACTAGTTCCCTCAGGAATACGGAGGTTCACATCCTTCAGCACGGGCGTACCGTTGTAGGCGAAGTTCAGCCCGCGGAATTCGATTTCGCCGCGCACATGTTGTGGAGGAACGGACGCAGCGACTTCACGGTCGCGAATCTCCGGTTGCTCCACTAGAATCTCGCTGATACGGCCCATGGAGGCCGTTCCGCGCTGAAATATGTTGATCACCCAGCCTAGAGCTATGACCGGCCACGTTAGTTGCACCATGTAGGTGTTAAACGCGACAAAATCGCCTACACTGATGCGGCCTAGCAGAACCTCACGCCCGCCCAGCCATAAGACGAGTACGACAGCAAACCCCAGCATGGTTTCCAGGGTTGGCCACAACATGCCCATCAGCCGAACCAGCTTCAGACTGCGTGCAATGTATTCCTGGTTGGCCTTTTCGAAAGACTCGATCTCCGGCTGTTCCTGTACGTAGGCGCGGATTACGCGCGCTCCTGAGAAGTTCTCCTGGGCTCGGGCGGAGATGTCGGAAAACATGGCCTGGATGCGCTCAAAGCGCTCGTGAATCTGCCGGCCGAAATACTGCACCACGATGCTTACCACCGGCAGCGGGAGGAAGGCATAGAAGGTCAGCCGCGGGCTGATGTGAAGCATGAAGGCTAGCGCTCCGGCAGTGAACACAACTGTGTTGGCCGAATACATGATGGCGGGACCGAGCAGCATGCGGACGGCATTCAGGTCGTTCGTGGCTCGCGCCATGATGTCGCCGGTACGCGTGCGCTGGTAATAGGAGTAACTGAGTCCTTCCAGGTGCTGAAAGAGATCATTTCTCAGATCGAACTCGATGTCGCGCGAGATGCCGATCACTACCCATCGGGTGAGGAATTGAAAGATGCCCTTCACTACCGCCACCGCGATCAGCAGTGAGGCGTAGATGAGCAGCTTTCGCTGCGTGACCCCCAGGTGCAGATCATCGATTGCCCTCTTAATGACCTGTGGGAAGAGAATCCAGATGCCGTTAGTGAGAAAGACGCAGAGAGTGCCCAGCGCGTAGCCGCGGCGATACTTCTTCAAGTAGGGCAGGAGTGGACGAAGGTTCTTGGGCACCATGTGCTTCTAGTAGATGCGATTTTAACAGCATGGGCTTCAGTTTCCAGACCTGACGGAATCAACCTCCAGGCAGTCGGGTTCGTTGACCTTTGGCAGCAGATCATCGCGAAAGACAATCATGCTCGCGGCCGCGACCAGCAGCGCGCAGGTAATCAGAAAGAAACAATCGAGTTCGAATAAATACGGGTACACACGATCCAGGTCCATGCCGGTTTTCCTCGGGAGTAATGTGCGCTCAGTTGGTGCGCCCGCGTAAGTGCTCTTTGCCAGTTACACGTTTGTACCGCGCTAAAACGTCACCAACCGCCTGCAACCTGCCCAGAGTAGTGAGGCGTGGGTCCTGAAGAACCGATTCGAATTCCGCCATCCAACATTCCACGGCCTTATCCACCCAGGTCACCATCTCGGCCGCTACGGCGTTTACAAAGTCTTTTTGGATAGGTGTAGTTTGCAAGGTCGGATCACTCCTTTCCGCTAGTACGGTTCAGTGGATTCCTTGTACCTCGCCGGGAACGGAAGTCCGCTACTCCCGACCCGGCGCGGTTCAGATACCCCATCTATTGCTATGCGGGAGGGGCCTGCTGCATTTGCTGCATGTGCTTCTGGAATCTTTCTTCCCGGCGCTGCAGGAACTGGGTGGCTTTGGTCTTCTGCTCCGGCGTCAGGATGTTGAAGATTTCCGAGTGGATTTTTGCCTTTTGAACAGTGAGTTCCGTCATGACCTGGGCCTGCTGGGATGCGGCGGCCCGTACCTTAGCTTCATCAAACGTTCCGCTCGTCTCAAGTTGGTGTAGCTGCTGCTGCGACTGATGGAACTGTTGAACCAAAGGCAGAACGTTGGGCTTCTCCGATGCCATGATCTGCTTGACCTGCGCTTGCTGGGCGTCGGTCAAATCGAGGTAATCGGTCATGAAGCCAACCATGTGCTCAAGGCCAAATCCTACGCCGCCGCCCATGTGGTGATGTGCTTTGGCTACGGTTTGCGAGACCGCTACCGCTCCCACTACGGCGACGGCCAACGCGATAGCGAGTATCTTGCTGCGAACTGATTTCATCCATTCCTCCTGGGACATCCTTGCGGACAGCCCTCGAAATCTCTTGCAGTAATAGAAACACTTCTCCGGCGAGAGCGCGGTAAAGAGTCGGTCAAACCGGGTAAAGTTTCGTAAATAGGCTAAATCCAGGTTTGACAATTCTTTACGTGGAATTGCCTGCCGATTATTGTAAAAATGAGATTGCGAATGGACCGTATTCTGGTCATCGACGACGATGTCGAATTGTGCAGTTTGGTTGGGGAATACCTCGCGTCCGAAGGCTTCCAGGTGGAAGCTGCCTATGACGGCGAGCGCGGTCTGGAGCGGGCCCTCAAGGGCGAATACATCCTGGTTGTGCTGGATGTTATGTTGCCCGGGATTAATGGTTTCGAAGTGCTGCGGCGAATTCGTTCTGCATCACGGATTCCAGTGCTGTTGCTCACGGCGCGTGGGGAAGATGTGGACCGAATTGTCGGCCTGGAGATCGGGGCGGACGACTATCTGCCGAAGCCATTTAATCCTCGAGAACTAGTGGCGCGAATCCGAGCTGTCTTGCGGCGAACCAAAGAGGGAAAGTCGGCCGGGGCGAGCGTCCCCGAGATTCTCAAGGTAGGTGACATTGAACTCGATCCTGCAACTCGCACGGTCCGCCAGGAGGGGAAACCGGTCGACCTGACTTCAGTGGAATTCAGCCTGCTGGAAGTCTTGTTGCGTGAGGCCGGACGCGTCGTCACCCGCGAGCGGCTGGCGAGTGCAGTTTTAGCGCGCAAGTTTTCCCCTTTCGACCGCAGCATTGATATGCACGTTAGCAAGGTGCGAAAGAAGCTCGGAGACACCGAGGGCGGTACGGAGCACATCAAAACCGTGCGGGGAGCTGGGTATATTTTTGCGCGTCCGCGGGAAGCCAAGAGTAAAACTTCATGAGAAGTCTGTTTCTGAAAATTTTTCTTTCGTACTGGGCGGCCCAGGCGCTGTTCGTGGTGCTCGCGATTCTGGTTACGCTGACGATTCGTCCTCAGACCGATCCTCGCGGGGAATACTTCCGCCTGACGGCGGCTACGCAGGCGGCGCAGGCTTACGAACAGGGTGGCCAAGCACAACTGATGAGAGATTTCGAAAACAGAGAGAGATCGGTTCGCGATCGCGTTTTCCTGTTTGACGAGCAGGGGCAGGAGGTTTCTGGACGGAGAGTTCCGCAATGGGCAGCACAGTTGGCCAAAGGTGTGCAGCCTAAACCGGCGGGGTTGTGGGGCTGGTTGGAATCAGAACATCGCTTCGCTCAGGCGGTAGTCGGCCCGAGCGGTAGGCACTACACGTTTGTCATCGAGCGTCCAGCGCCGCCGCACTTCTTTTTCGGCCCTAACCGAACGCCGGGCCTGGGAATTTTCATTGCGATTCTTTCATCGGGATTGGTTTGCTTTCTGCTCGCCCGTTATTTGACGGCGCCGGTCGTGCGCCTACGGGAGGCTACGCAGAGGTTGGCTGCGGGTGATCTGACAGCACGCGCGGGAACGGTGGGCAGCCGCCGCAGGGATGAAATAGCGGAACTGGTGCGCGATTTCGATGGCATGGCGGAACGGTTGGAAAATCTGGTCAAGGCCCAGTCCCGATTGTTGAACGATATTTCCCATGAGTTGCGTTCTCCGTTGGCTCGTCTGAACGTGGCGCTGGGGTTGGCCCGCCAGCGCACCGGGCCTGAAGCCGCGGCTACGCTGGATCGGATGGAGTTGGAAGCCAACCGTCTAAACCAGCTGATCGGGCGTCTTTTGGTCCTGGCGCGCATGGAGGGTGGCGAACAAGCGGTGGAGAAATCGGAAATCCAACTGGAAGACCTGGTGCGGGAGATCGCGCAGGACGCGATGTTTGAAGCCCAGGGCCGAAACTGTCGCATAAAATGTGAGGTCGTCGATGACGTCGTGGTGTTGGGCAACGTGGAGCTTCTTCACAGCGCCATCGAAAATGTTGTTCGCAACGCCATGCGGTACACCCAAGAAGGGACCGAAGTTGAAGTCCGACTCGAGCAGATGGATGAAGCTAACGGCCCGCAGGCGCTAATCCGAGTTAGCGATCAAGGGCCGGGTGTTCCAGAAGCCGCACTCGACAAATTATTTCAGCCCTTCTATCGGCTTGATGACGCCCGCGAGCGGCAGACTGGGGGCGTAGGCCTGGGCCTGGCCATCGCAGAACGCGCCGTGCGCCTGCATGGAGGGTCAGTGCGAGCTGCCAATCGTCCCGGTGGCGGCCTGGTTGTCGAACTTCGGCTGCCTGCTATCGCTCAACCGGCAGGGGCAATTCCTCAAGAATACGTTCTGTCCAGCCCGAAATCCTCTTAGGTGCGAGGTAGGCGCGAGCCAGAGCGCCCGAGCCGGTCCACCGCCTGGCCTGTAAGTTGCTCTTTCTTGCGCTTTCCTGATACACAATTATGGATTCCGATGCACAGAATGAGTAGCCCCGGTTTGCTGGCACAATTGCCGACGGGCAGAGTTTGACAAGCAGCGGGAGAAAAAATGTTGATGAGGGTCAGTTGGCTGGCGTCGGTCGCGATTGCGGTGTTCTTTCTCATGAGCTGTGGAAAGAATTCCAAGTTTCCCACCAGCAATACGATGTACGTTGCGACCCAGAGCGCAGCTCAGGTTTGGGGATATCGGGCCAATTTCAATAACGGTAGGCTGTCTACAATCAACGGCTCGCCTTTCGCGGCGGCACCGGCTTCGGCCCTTCTGATCGATCCGTCCAAAAGTTTCGCGTACTTGGCTGTCGCGGGAGGCCAGATCCAGCGCTTCTCTTTCGATCTGAATGGTTCTCTTGTCCCCATGAGCGGAAACCCGGTTCCCACGGGCATTAATCCCGTAGCCATGGCCATGGATTCAGGCGGCAAGTTCCTCTTTGTTGCCAATCAGGGAACAGGCGTTGCAGGGTCCAACTCTAGCAGCATCTCTGTCTTTTCGGTGGGATCAGGCGCCTCTCTGACGTCGGTTCAGGATTTACCTGTTGGGTTTCCTCTTAATTTTCCCGTGGCAAATCCCAACCCGGCAGTGGTCGCTTTAGCCGTCAACTCTGCTCTGAATCTTCTCTACGTGGTCGACCAGAACGATGGGTATGTACTGACCTTCCCCTATAACTCCACGACCGGGATGCTGCCTTCAGACTCCATCGGCACGCGGACGGTTGCTTCCGAGGCCACACTGGTCGGAACGGCACCTTCGGCTGTTGCCATGAGTCCGGCTGGATCCTTCCTGTACGTGGCGAATGCCGGTTCGAACAATGTCAGCGGTTTCAACATCAATTCTCACGGCAGCCTCACGGCAATGGACAAATCACCTTTTGCAGCGGAGCTTGGTCCCTCTTCGGCAGCGGTGGATTCATCGGGCCAGTTCCTTTATGTAGCTGACCAGGGCTCGAATCAGATTTCCGGCTATCGCATCACCGCTACCACGGGGGATCTGACGCCTACCATTGGATCTCCCTACAATACGGGTGCAGGCCCGATTTTTGTCGCCATATCACCCATCAACAGATTCCTATACGTATCGAATAATTCAGCGGCAACGATTTCGGGTTTCTCGATCGATCCTGCGGGCGGGAATTTGGCGGCTGTGTCGTCTACTGTGACCACGGGCACGCAGCCGACCGGGATCGCGTTCGGAAAATGAGGCTCGGTAGAAGAGTGACTTGCCTGTAGCCCTACAAGGGATCCTTCGACTCGCCGGGAGCTTTAGCGAGCGAAAGCTTTTAACTCGCTCAGCATGATTAAGGTGTGTGCAGTGATAAGAGCGGCTGCGGAGCTTCGCTCCGCCTGGACGGAGGGGACGCCCGTCCCCACACGAGCTGTTTCCTCAATGCCATTCTGAGGGGAGCGAGGAATCCGCTTTTCTCGCTTTTGTCACGAAGAGCAGATTCCTCACCGGCTGAAGCCGGTTCGGAATGACAAGCGTTGGTGTGGTCGACGGCGAAATACAGAGATCATTCGCTTCGCTCAGGATGACAGGGTCGAGTTCGTACCGGGAGAAGTGGAAACCTAGGTGGGCACTCTCAGGATTAAGTAGCCGCCTATCATTCCAAAGAAGAAGTCAGGGGCCCAGGCAGCCAGGGCGGGCGGCAACTGGCTGACATTGCCCATCGATTCCGACAACCCCGAGATGGTCCAGTAGACGAGCGCGACGCCGACCGCAATCGCCACACCGGTCAAGGCGCCGCGGCGTCCGGCGGAGAACGCAAAAGGAACCGCCAGGACCGCCATAACAAAAGTGATCAGTGGATAAGCGAACTTTTTCTGTAATTGCACCCGGAGCCGCACCACTTCAAAGCCGCTCTGCTGCAGATCACGGATGTATCTCTTGAGCTCCTGATAGTTCATCTCCGTGAACTGCTTTACTTCTTTTTTGAAATAAGGAGGTGGTTCAGTCAACGCGGAAAAGGTGGCCACGTCAAACGTGCGATAGTCCTGGATAGCTGCGCCGTGCAGCTGACGCTCCCAACCCTGCTCGCAAATCCACTTCTGCAGGTTTTCTCCCCAATGGGCGCGTGTCGCGTAAATCCGTTCCGTGAGGTGAAACGTATTCTGGTCGTATGCGAACACAGAGAGACTGCCAAATTGGTCGCGGTCTGCGTCAAAAAAGCGGTAGTAATAGATTCTCGATTCTTTGCCCTTGATCCACTTGCGATCCGGCAGCAGGTAAGTTTGCGCAGGTTTCCCTTTGATCAGGTTGCGCAACTCATCTTGGCGTTTGTTGGTATGCGGCAAATAAAGTTGATCGAAAAAGAATAAAGCGACTGCCACAAAGCCGGCTGCCACCAAGACGGGAACGATGACACGATAGATGCTGATCCCCGTCGCCTTGACTGCCGTTATCTCGTTGGATCGGGTCATCAGGCCGAAGGTAATGAGCACCGCCAGCAACATGCTTAAAGGAGTGACATTGTAGAGAAAATAAGGCGAGACATTAAGCAGGTATTCGCCTACGATGATGGGCGAAATCTGGTTGCGCAGGATGTCGCCAATCAGCTCAAACAAAGTGAAGACCAGGAGCAGCATGAGGAAGGTTGCCAGGATCATCACCAGGTACATCAAGAAGTCGCGTACGATGTAGTCGTCCAGCAGCATGGGAAAGCGGGCGAAAAACACGCGCCGCCGCGTGGCGACCCGCTCGAAGGTGTCCTCGGGCCCGCCGTTGAGCGCCAGAATTTCGCCGCTTCTCTTCAGGCCGGTTTTAAAGGGTTTCCACAGCGCACGCAAGTACGATGTGTCAATCGGTCGCCGCTCGACTCTCCACAAGAGCAACATGCCAGTGAGAAAGAAGACGATGTCTGCCATCCATACGCCCATGGCAGGGGAGATTCTGTCCTGTTTTGCCAGCGATACACCAACTAATGACAGGGAGTAATAGGCGAAGACCAGCAGAATCGTGAGGACAAAACCTCCGGACTTGCCTCCCTTTTTCGAGGAAAGGCCCAGTGGGATGCCCACGAGGGCCAACACGACGCAGGCAGTGGAGAGCGAGAATCGGCGATGAAGCTCGATCAAATCCCAACGCTGGGTTGCAGGATCCGCGCTCTTGGCCTGCCGCCATAGTTCCGTGGTTGCAAGTTCGCTGACCGGTGCGGCCTGGGATTGGATGGAGCTAGCTGCCGGCAACAGAATTGGAATATCAGTCTCGGCGAAGGTCGATATCTGATAGTGATCGGGCGAACCTGTAATCGTCTCATGAGTCGAACCATTGCTCAGGTGCAGGTGCAGAGTCTGAGGGCCTTCACTGATCAGGATACCTTTTTGGGCCAGCGTGATCTTGGGCGAAACCGGATCGGTGACGTCGGCTAGAAATACGCCCTTCCATTCAGCCGCGCCAGGCCGGGTGTGAACGTCTTGCACGTACAAGACGAGATGAGGGAAGCCCTCGTAGAACACGTTGGATTGAACTTCGAATGATGCCTGCGAGCTTTTGAGCTTATTCTGAAGCCGTCCTAGTGCGGCCTGAGATCTGGGCGCGACAAGGACTCCATTGGTCAACGCCAGCAGCCAAGCGCCCAGCACGAAAATCGAAACCACCCGCAGAAACGACCAAACGCCGATGCCGCTGGCTCGCATCGCAGTGATCTCGCTGTCGGCAGCCAGCCGGCTAAGCCCGATCAGAATGCCTACCAGCACGCCCATGGGAATGGTGTAGGTCAACGCCACCGGAACGGTGAAGAAGAAGATTTCTGCCACGCTGGGAAGCGGGGCGCTGGCGCGAGCGACCAGGTCGAGAATGCGTCCCAAGTCGCGGGTGAAGAGCACAAATGTGAAGACCACAACACCGATCAGCGCGTGCGACAGAACTTCCTTCAGAATGTAGCGGGTCAGAATGCGCATCGGGTTGGCGCGCTCTTGCGACCAGGTCGAGTCTAGCATGCTTCTTTAGGGACCGGTGTTCCACTTCGGCCATCTTGGCGTGCACCCAGTCCGGCTTTACACTGGAATAGTGAAGATCGCGCTCGGCCAAATTAATCCCACGGTGGGAGATTTTTCCGGCAACGCGGGCAAGATTGTGGAGTTCTCACAGCGCGCGCAGGCCGCGGGAGCCGGACTGATTCTCTTTCCGGAGCTCTCCATCTGCGGATATCCGCCACGAGATTTGGTAGAGCGCCCGGCGTTCGTGGAGCGCAATCGCGAGACGGCAGAATCGATCGCGGAACGCACGCGGGGCATTGCTGTGATTTGCGGGTTGGTGATACGCGCCCAGGCGGAAACGGGCAAGTCGGCTATGAATTCCGCCGCGCTCCTCAAAGATGGAAAGATTGCTTTCACCCAGTCGAAGATGTTGCTGCCGACGTATGACGTGTTCGACGAAATGCGCAACTTCGCGCCAGCTACGCGGCAGGAACTCCTCTCCTTTTGCGGCAAGCAGATGGCGCTCACGATCTGCGAAGATGCCTGGAACGACAAGCACTTCTGGAACAAGCGGCTCTACACTTTCGACCCGGTTGAGGAACTGATTCGGGCGGGTGGAGATTTCGTTCTCAATATTTCGGCATCTCCCTTCTGGGTTGGGAAGCGTGAGTTTCGCCGAAGGATGCTAGCCTCCATCGCCAAGAATCACAACGTGCCGGTGGTCATGGTGAATCAGGTTGGGGGCAACGACAGCCTGGTGTTCGACGGTTCCAGCACCGTTTTGAATCCTGCCGGGGAGGTCATCGCGCAGGGGAAGTCGTTTGAAGAAGATCTCGTGTACTTCGATTCCAATGATCTGCAGGGCGAAATCCACACGCAGGTTGAGGGTGAAGAGGCAGAGGCCTACGCCGCACTGGTCCTAGGGACCCGCGATTACGTTCGGAAGTGCGGGTTTGGAAGAGTCATTGTGGGCCTAAGCGGCGGAATCGATTCGGCGCTCACGGCGGTGATTGCCGCGGACGCGATGGGACCGGCGAACGTGATTGCGGTTGGCATGCCGGGACTGTATTCCTCGCCGGGGTCGATCGAGGACGCGCGGACTCTGGCCAACAATCTGGGTATCCGTTTCGAACTTTTATCCATCAGCGAGGTCTTTCAGACCTACCGGAAAATTCTGCAGCCTGTCTTTGCCGGCAGGAAAGAGGACGAAACCGAGGAAAACGTTCAGTCACGCGCTCGGGGTACACTGCTGATGGCGCTGGCCAACAAGTTTTGCGGCATCGTGCTCAGCACCGGTAATAAGAGCGAGTTGGGAGTGGGTTATTGCACCTTGTACGGCGACATGGTGGGCGGTCTCGCCGTAATCTCCGACGTGCCTAAAACCATGGTGTACCGGTTGAGCCGTTACCTCAATTCCAGGCGCGAAGTCATACCGAAGGCCAGTCTGGAGAAGCCGCCATCAGCGGAGTTGCGACCCGATCAAAGAGATACGGATACTCTTCCACCCTACGAGGTACTCGATCCCGTTCTCGAAGACTACATTGAGGAAATGCACAGCGCCGAGCAGATTGCGAAGGATCATAGGATTGACATCGAACTGGTGCGTAAAATCATTCGCATGGTAGACCGCAACGAATACAAGCGCCAGCAAGCTGCGCCGGGAATAAAGATTTCTGCTAAGGCGTTTGGCTACGGCCGCCGTTTTCCCATCGCCGCGAAATATGAGGTTTAGAAAGCTGCCAGTCTGCAAAACTCGTTGAAAGGACCGCATGCAAAGTTATTTCGTTCCCTTGCTAGTCATTCTTGTGTTCGGAACCCTCCTTGCAGCTCAACAGAAACCCAAGCCGGAACATTCCGTCCCGGCTGCCAGGTCCCCGGAAAAGACAGAAACCTCCGCCGGCCTGCCTTCGGAGGAGACGGTCAATTCTTTTCTGCAACAGATGTTTGGGTACGATTCGTCGATCAGCTGGAAAATCAATGCGATCAAGCCCTCTGCAGCGCACGGTCTGGCTGAGGTAACAGTGATTCTAGCCAAAGAGCAGGGCCAACAGAGCACGGTGTTGTACGTGACGCCGGATGGCAAGCATGCCCTGGTTGGAGAGGTTCTGCCCTTTGGACCCCGTCCCTTCGACGCGGCGAAAGAACAGCTGCAGAAGGGAGTGAACGGCATTCTCCGCGGCCCGGCCAATGCCCCGGCAACCATCGTCGAGTTCAGCGACTTGCAATGTCCGCACTGCAAGGCTGCGCAACCGGCTGTCGATAAATTACTAGCCGAGGAGCCCAATGCGCGGTTCGTGTTTCAACCGTTTCCTCTGCCCTCACACGACTGGGCCGCCAAGGCTGCTGCTTATGGGGATTGCGTGGGCCGAGCCAACAATGAGGCATTCTGGAAGTTTGTGGATGCGGTCTATAACGCGCAATCTGACATCACGCAGGCCAATGCTGACGAGAAGCTCACGGCCATCGCGACTCAGAGTGGCGTCAAAGGCGCTGACGCAGCAGCTTGCGCCGCCAAGCCTGAAACCAAGACTCGGATCGATCGTTCGGTTGAATTGGGCAAAGCTGTGGATGTTACGGGCACGCCAACGCTGTTCATCAATGGCCGAAAGATCTCCAGCATAAGTGGCACCCCGCCCGAAATTCTGAAAGCCATGGTGGAGTTCGCCGCCAAGGAGAGACAGTAGCTGCTAACCGGAACAGGGTGGGGGCATCGAATCAGGAAAGGTAAGAAGGAACATGGACAGCGGCTTTTACAGACGGTTGGCTCTGACAGTATGCGGTTTGCTGCTCGTTCGACGCCCCGGAGCATACGCACGGCCAAGTCCCACCAGGTGTCCCCAGCATGGAGAGACCAAGAGACGAGATCAGATACGAATTCCGAAAAACTCCTCAAGGAGGGGAGATTGAGGATTTCATCCAGCCACCCCACGGCAGTCGAAGCGATCCACCACTTTTTGAAGTTTCAGATTGAAGAACACCAGACTGGGGATCCGGCTACCCTGCAATAGAGCAGACTATCTCGCGGGACTCATCCAGATTTCCGATTCACCACTAAGAGCCGGCTCGCTGACGACGTGGGGCGTGATCACCACTAGCAATTCATCTTCTTCATGCTGCTTGGTGTTGCTGCTGTCGAGCCGATTCAGCAGGGGCAGATTAGCCAAGCCGGTAAGGCCGCTCATACTGAACTGTTCGCTGCGGGAAACGGAGCCCGTGATCACTCCGGGCTCCCCGTCCTTCAGCGTGATCGTGCCGTTGTACTCACGACTGTTAATGATGGGCACTCCGTTTACCGATTGGGCGCCGAGAGATCGCAGCTGCAGCGATAGGGTCAAGCTGACGTCTGTATTGCCATGGATCTGGGGCTTGGCTTTGATCGTGAGTCCGATGTCTTCATAGTTCACTGACGGCACTGCCGGAATAAAGCTGTTATTGCCGATCACTCGGGAGATGCTGGAGCTATTGAAAATAGGAGCGAAGGTGGCATTGATGATGGGATAGCGAGTTCCCAGCGTGAAGTTAGTGTCCTTGCCCTGACTGGCGCGCAAAGTGGCGTGCTCCAGATTACGGGCCAAGGCCTCATTGCGCGAGAGGGTTGCCCCCAGGCTGCCCAGCGTGACCCCAAACAAGGTAGTTCCGTTACCGAACGTGGCCAATGGCTGAGAGAAAATGGAATTCTGCTGATTCTGGAGCTGCGCCAGCAGAGCGGAAATCGCTGTAGTGTTGGCCTGGTTGATGCCGCCACTGGCGACAAGTTGATTGATCAAGTCTTGAATATTCTGTCCCCCCAGCGCGGTCAAGGCGCTGGCAGGAATATTGAACATCTGAAACTGGGTGGGAAGCTGCAGGCCCAGGTTCCGCGTCAACGTGCGGCTAATTTCGTAGACTTTAACGTCAAGTACCACTTCCGGACGGGATGAATCCAGGCTCTCAATGAATTGGGTGGCCGCATCCAGGATACGTTGTGGCGCGCGCACGGTAACCGTGCCGGAGTTGGGTTGCTGCGCGATCAAGCGGATCTCAAAGACGGTTCGCAAAGTGTTCACCACGTCGTTCAAGTCCTGTGGCGAACTGATGCCTGGGATGTAGAAAGTGCGTGCCGACATGCGGTCGAACTGGCGGTGGTTTTCCGCATTGTCGGCAGCCAGCAAGATCTGCTTTTCATCCAGAGGTGTCCAGAACGTCTTGGTGACGGCGTTGGCAGCCTGCATGGCAGTGTAGAAATCGACGTCCTGGATATCGAAGCGCACTCGGCGAGTTTGGACAGAATCGTCGATGATGGCGGTTATGCCGTAGGCTTTAGCTACCTGAGGCAGGAGTTCGCGGGAATCCCCCCTGAAGTGAAACTCGGCGCGCCTGCCGCCGGGCACGAGGCGAAGGTCGCCAGCATCGGTCAAGATGCGCGGCGGTTCCGAAGCACGGGGCGTCCATTCGTCCAGCGCTTCATCGAGACGCTGCCTTGCGAACTGATTTTCAGGATCCAAGTGTAACGCCATGCGAAATTCCGCCAGCGCTTCGACCTGATTGCCGCTGGTCAGCGACGAGTTGCCCCGCTCTAGGTGCTCGTAGATGAGTTGTTGGCGCACCAGTTCGCGCGCGGTCAGAAATTCGACATCCTGCGGCACCAGTTGGGCTGCAGTCTCGAATTCCTCCAGGGCCTCGTCAAAGCGCTGCTCACGCTGGAGTTTTAAGCCGTGGGAGAAAGCGGTTTTAGCCTCCTTCAGGTCCTGCTTAGAGACGTCACACGCAGAAGCGCCGGTTGTATTGCTCACACAGAACTTGTGCGGAGCGGCAGCCATCGGTGCGTCAGTGGCCAACGCGAACGCTTGCAAAACGAGAATCAGCAGAAGAGGCGGCAGCAGGCGCATTTCAACAAATTGTACTCGGGATGGCAGTTTCTTGATGTGGGAAAAAGGTGCCGTTGGTACCTGTCCGCAAGATATCGCCTGCTAGGTGACCATGAGACGTTCGATCGCTCGCGCCTTGCCGGTTATTTCGTCGCAGTCGATAGCGACTGCTGAAAGCCGGGCATCGCCCGTGGCGGCCTCGAAGCGCGTGGGCATGTTGGTCAGAAAACGATTAATGATCAGCTCTTTTCTTACGCCAATGACACCGTCGTAGGGGCCGGACATGCCGACATCCGTAATGTAGGCGGTGCCATTGGGCAAAACGCGTTCGTCGGCGGTGGGAACGTGAGTATGAGTGCCGATTACGGCCGTGACTCGTCCGTCCAGATACCACCCCATGGAGATCTTTTCTGAAGTCGCTTCGGCGTGGATATCCACCAGAATGATCTTGGCCTTGATTCCCTTAAGCAGTTCATCTGCCACCCGGAAAGGATCATCGTTGCTGGTCATGAATACGCGGCCTTGCAGGTTCAGAACAGCATAAGGGACGTTGCTGCGACTTTGTCCTTCATACACCCCGGTGCCCGGCATTCCGGACGGATAATTTGCCGGACGCAGGAGACGTCGGGCGGGGCTATGAGGATTTCCGTCGGCCGACTGAAAATAGTCAATGATCTCGCGCTTGTCCCAGATGTGATTGCCGGTGGTAAGGACCTCGATACCCATCTCGAAGAGTTCTTCCGCAAGGGCGGGCGTTATGCCGAAGCCGGCGGCAGCATTCTCGCCGTTTGCCATGACCAGGTCGATGCTGTGTTGCTTGACAAGTCCCGGCAGCCGGTCCTTGACGACAGTTCGTCCCGGCCGCCCAAAGATGTCACCGATAAAAAGAATGCGCACGGGTTCGATGGTAACACGCAATGAGCGATACGCTGTCGCTGGCAATCCCTTGTTTATGAGTATCCCAGGTCTCGGAAAAGAGTCGGTTACGAAATTCGTGCCGGCCGCTAAAGCGGACTCAGGTTGTTCCACTCGCGTTCCCAGCGCTCACGCGCTGGGCTAATGGAATGCCGCCGCTGCGCGGCTAAGGCGTGTTTCTTCCCACCGTTCGGGATCTAAACCGAGTTTCGTAACAGCCTCAAACCGCGAGACGGGCACCCGGTGATCATTCTCAAGGTGCTTTGGACGCCACTGTCTTTTCCGTAGTGAGCTCTGCCGTCTTCAGGAAGTCGTAATTTCCGGAAGCATTCAACTGAAGATTGTGCACACGCTTGGAGTGGACCACTACGTTGTCGACGTACCAGAGGTTGATGTAGGGAAGGTCCTTCGCCAGGATGGTCTGAACTTCGGCGTAGAGCTGCTTGCGAGTGGTTTGGTCAAGTTCACTGCGGGTGCGATCGATGAGAGTATCCAGCCGGGGGTTGGAGTAAAAGCTCCGGTTCGCACCATGGGGCGGGAATTTGGAAGAGTGAAAAGCGTATTCAAAGATGTCGGGGTCCTCGTTTCCACCGATCCAACGCAGCGAGTACATCTCGAAAGCGCCCTTCGTCACATCCGAGAAGAAGGTGGCGAAATCAAAACTGCGGATGTCCAGTGCGATACCGACCTCCCGTAATTGTTGTTGCAGAACCGCGGCCAGCAGTCTCGTATTCTCCTCTATAGTGGAAGTCTTCATGGTGAGGCGAAAACGAATACCGTTCGTGGCACGATATCCGGCCTGATCGAGGAGTTGGCGGGCACGGGCGGGATTGTAATCATAACGGGGGACATCCTTCTTGTACGCCCAGCTTTCCGGCGGAAGAATACTGTCGGCGGGCCGTGCAAAACCTCGCATCAGATACTGGAGCATAGGCCGCCGGTCGATAGCATAGGCGAGCGCCTGGCGCACGCGAACATCTTTCAAATAATGGTCCCGGCAGTTGAGCGCGATGTAAGCCAGAATCGAGCCGGGCCCGTGTGTGACTCCCAAAGTTGGATCCTGCTGCAAAGCCAGCACCATGTCCGTGGTAAGGGCGTTGCTCTCCAGGTCGGCGCTGCCCTTGCGCAACTCGAGGGCGCGTGTTGTCGTGTCCGGCACAACTGCGAAGCGAACACGCTTCAGATGTGCTTTCACTCCCCAGTAGTCTTCGTTGCGTTCGAGAACGACTTCTTTGTCCTGCTCGGCACTCACAAAACGAAAGGGACCTGAGCCCAGGGGATGACGCGTGATCTCGCCTCCCGTGCTGCCGTAGGGAACAATGCCCATCGCGCCGCCCGACAGGTTCCATAGCAGCGTAGCGAAGGGCTCCTTCATTCTGAAGATGACTGTGTAGTCGTCGGGTGCTTCGATGTGATCGACAAAGCGGTAGACGGCAGATTTCGTGCTGCGGACTTTTCCCTGCAAGAGGCTGTCGAACGTCCACTTCACATCTTTCGAAGTCAGGAGACGGCCATCGTGAAAACGCACTGCTTGATGCAGATGAAAGATGTACGTCAGCGGGTCAGGAATCTCCCAACGCTCGGCCAAGCCGGGCCGGACATTGAAATGTTCGTCACGGGTGAGCAGATCATCGAACAGGAGAGTGTCGATGCGCTCGGAAAAAGCGTCAATACCCACACGCGGGTCGAGATTGGTGGGGCTGCTCTCGATGATCATCACCAGCGTGTCGGGGGCAGGCTTGCTGGAACAGGAAAGGGCGGACAACAGCAGCAGGCATAGGAGAAACGTCAGTATCCGCTGCCGGATTTCACACATAAGAGATCTTGCCCAGAATCGCCGGGCGGCTTGCGCCAGTAGCGGATGGGATGTTGGACGGTTGCCCATGCCAGCTTTGAAAGGCGAGCACCGCAAAGGCGACGGCTTCCTTCGCCTCGGTGGGCAAACCAAATTCATCGGAAAGGCGGAGTTGAATTCCCGGCTTAGCCAATTCGGCATTCATCATGCTCAGCAAGGTAGGATTCTTCGCGCCACCGCCGGAGATGACGAGTTCTTTGTACGATCCCGGCACCTTCACCACAAATCGTCGCAGCGCATGGGAGATGGAACGTGCGGTCAAGGCGGTGGCAGTGGCTACGATGTCCTGCTTGCGCGAGCGCCGGCAACGACGGAGGAAGTCGCCGACGAACTCGCGGCCAAATTCTTCACGTCCCGCGGTCTTAGGCGGCTTGCGCAGAAAGAACGGAGCACACAACAATTCCGAAAGAATATGTTCCATGACGGCGCCCGTGGCGGCGACAGAGCCATCGATGTCATAAGGCTTGTCGTATAGCTGGTCCATGACGGCGTCGATCACCATGTTGCCCGGCCCGGTATCGAAAGCCTGCACCTGCTGCGGCGAGGAGCCTGCCGGGATGGCGGTGAGGTTGGCAATCCCGCCGATGTTTTGTACTACTCGGCCAATACTCGGACTGCGATAAAGAGTGTAGTCAAGAAACGGGACGAGGGGGGCGCCTTTTCCTCCCGCAGCCATGTCGGCGGTCCGGAAATCGCTGACAACCGGCACCCCAAGGCGAGCGGCAATCACAGAGCCTTCACCCGTTTGCCAAGTAACGGCCAGATTGCGTCCGAGAAAGGCCCCCGGTTCACCCTGATGGTAGAGCGTCTGCCCGTGACAGCCGACGAGTTCGACTTTGAAACCGTACTTCTCCTGAGTAGCGGCAACCGCTTCCGCATAGAGTTCTCCCAGCAGAAAATTCAGCCGTGCGAGATCGGCGACGCTAGTGTGCATCGCATTCATCGCGGCCAGCACAGCGCGGCGCACATCTTTCGGATAGGGATACTCGGCGTGAGCCAATAGTTGAAACGTTGGCCAGTGAAAGCCGGGCGCCTTATTACGGTTTTTCTTGCGAGAGGTAATTCGAACCAGAGCAACGTCAATGCCGTCGGCTGAAGTCCCACTCATCACGCCCGCGACGATCACGACTGCTCCTGTCGGCCAAGGGTTCCCAGGCGCACCTGCTCGGAAAACTCCCACAATTGGCGAGTCAGACGCTCAATTTTAGTGGGTGTCGGTGGGGGCATGCTTCGCTTCACATGCTTCGCCTTCTTCTTGAAACCAAGAATGCGCGCGGCCGAGTCGGCGACGCGATCAGCAAACTTACCATCGCGCTCCACTTCTCTGACAAGCGCCTCGTGTGCTTGGACGATGCGTTCCTCCTCGTGACAGATAAGGCACAAATCCCCACCCGCGCGGATGTGTCCCACCGCGGCCTCGTGAATAGGAGCGGCGCTCAGAACGCCGCCCATTTCCAAGTCATCTGAAATGACTAGTCCACGATAGCCGATTTTTTGGCGGAGCACGTCGCTAATCCATTTACTGGAAAGAGAAGCAGGTATCGTGTCGCCAGTTACCGCCGGGTAGGCAGCATGCGAAACCATGACCAACGGATAATTGCGCCGCAAGGCACGATAAGGGAACAAATCCTCGGCCCAGAGCCGCTTCCACGACTTATGGATAACCGGCAGATATTGGTGTGAATCCAGGTTGCCCTCGCCCAAGCCCGGGAAATGCTTTCCGCAACCGAGTACGCCTGCTTCGGCGAGGCCACGCAAGAATTCCCGAACGTACAGCACGGTCTGTTTCGGGTTGTCGGAAACAGCGCGCGAACTCATTACCGAACGCGAAGCCTGAAATGCCAAGTCCGACACCGGGGCAAAATCCGTGTTGAAGCCCAAGGCACAACATTCTTCACCGATCACTTTGCCATGCTTGCGGAAGAGCTTGGGATCGTCCGTGGCGAATACTTCCGCTGGGGAGGGTGCGGGTTCGAGAGCTTTCTTCAGGCGATCAACCAGGCCGCCTTCCATGTCAACGCAGCGAAACAAAGGCGTTGAGACCAGCTGCTGACAGGCCTTCAGCAGCCCATGAGTTTGTTGCGCGCTGACAATGTTACGGGCGAAGAGAATTATGCCCCCCGGTTGCAGGCGCTTGAGCAGGGAAGCGAGGCGTGGAGACATGTCGGTCCCCTCAAAGCCGATGATGAGAAGCTGGCCAACCCGGGCGCGGATGGCGGCTAGTTGTTTGTTGTCAGTCACTCGATTTCATGTCGTCATCCTGAGCGGGCGTCCAGCCCGCGAAGGATCCAACGTGCGTGGTTAATTGAATTCGTGAGTCTCAACCTCGGCCGTCCCTTTGGGACTTGTTCCAACTTCACGTTTGATCCCGGCGATGAAGCGCTGGGCTATCATCGCGATACCCCTTCGGGGTTGTTGGTCGCGGGCCGTATCACCGCCTAGCTAAGCTAGGCACAGGAATAGGTTCTCCCTCACCCCTAGTGATGCCTGCCAAGAGGGTTGTGGAAGCAGTTTTATTCAATTTGCTTCTTCAGTTCAGCCAACAGGTTCAGCGCCTCCAGCGGGGTAAGACCGTTTAAATCCACTTCCCGCAATCGGTCCACCACCTGATGCGAGAGCGGAGTAAAAATAGTCAGCTGCGCGGGGCGGCGCGGCTGCAATTCGTCGTTCGCCAACTGATCGGTTAACCTCTGCTCCGCATTCTCATGCTCTTCCAGCACTTCGCGGGCGCGAACTACGACGTCGTGCGGCAGACCAGCGAGTTTTGCCACTTCAATACCGTAGCTCCGATCCGCGGCTCCCGCTTCGACCTTCCGCAGAAAGACGATTCCGCCGCCAGTTTCTTTGACCGAAACGTGATAGTTCTTCACCCCTGATAGGCGGTCGGCCAATTCAGTCAATTCAAAGTAATGCGTGGCGAACAGAGTCTTGGCGCGGGTCCGCGCGTGGAGATACTCAATGGCCGCCCAGGCAATCGCCAAGCCGTCGTAAGTCGCCGTGCCCCGCCCAACTTCGTCCAGCAGAATCAGCGAGCGCGGCGTAGCCGTATGCAGGATGGCGGCGGTCTCGGTCATCTCGACCATAAATGTAGACCGGCCACGTGCCAGGTTATCGCTGGCACCGATGCGCGTGAATACTCGGTCCACCACGCTTAATCGCCCCGAGCGAGCGGGCACAAACGATCCCATCTGCGCCAGAATCTCGATCAGCGCCGCCTGGCGGAGGTATGTGGACTTGCCCCCCATATTGGGCCCGGTCAGAAGCAGGATGGTATGCGTGGTGGAGTTCAGAAACAGATCGTTCGGAACAAACCGCTCATTTCCGCCCGACAATTCCTGCTGCTCAATGACCGGATGCCGGCCTTCAATAATCTCCAGGTCACCAGTATCGTCAAATTTTGGACGGCAGTAATTGCGCACGGCCGCGATGTGACCGAAGGATGCGAGGACATCGGCTTCCGCCAAAGCAAGCGCGCTCTGCCGGATACGCCGGGCTTCCGTGGCTATGGCCGCCCGCAATTCCGCAAAGAGGCGGCGCTCGATCTCGACGATCTTCTCTTGAGCGTCGAGAATCTTCGATTCATATTCCTTCAACTCCGGCGTCGTGAAGCGTTCGGCATTGACAAGGGTTTGCTTGCGATCGTAATCCGGCGGAGCAAGGTGGAGGTTCGCCTTGGAAATCTCGATGTAATAACCAAACACCGAGTTAAATTTCACTTTGAGCGATGCGATTCCCGTGCGCTGCCGCTCTCGTTGCTCGATCTGCGCGACGTATTGCTTGCTGTTACGGCTGAGATCGCGGAGTTCATCGAGATCCTTATCCACGCCGGAGGCGATGACTCCACCATCGCTGAAGGTAAGCGGTGGCTCGGGCACGATGGTCTTGTCGATGCGCGACCGGAGATCACTAAGTTCGTCAATCGACCGATGCAGTGCGTCCAGGCGCTCTGCTGACAGGCGTCCCAGGGCGGTGCGGACTGCCGGAATCTTTGCCAGGGAGACGGAAAGCGCCAGCACGTCGCGAGGATTCGCGGTTTCCAGGGTTACACGGCTGAGCAGGCGCTCCAGATCGAGAATGCCGTCGAGCGCCTGCCGCAACTGCTCGCGCGCGATCGTGTCCTTAACCTGGGCCTCGACGGCGTCGAGACGCAGTTGGATTTCTGCCAGGTCAATCGACGGTCGCAGCAGCCAAGAGCGAAGCAGGCGCTTGCCCATGGGAGTGCCGGTTGCATCCAGACAGCGGAATAAGGTGACGCCATCATCGGTTCCGGCAAATAGTGGTTCGATCAGTTCGAGGTTGCGGACGGTGACGGCATCGAGCACCAGGCAATTCTGCCGCTCATAAAATCCGATGCGATCGACGTGGTCCAACTTGCCACGCTGGGTGGAACGGACATAATGAAGAATCGCTCCTGCCGCGGAGGCTGCGGCCATCTTGCCGGAAAGACCGAAACCTTCGAGGGAAAGCACTCCAAAATGGTTCTCGAGCAGCGGAATGGCGTGGTCGGGAGCAAAGACCCAGTCATCGAGAGGGGTTTCGGAGCATCGAGGATCGTCTGGAGAGGGCCGCGCGAAGGCCGAATTGTCCCCAGACTTGGTCGGCTCGTCGAAGAGAGGCGCGGTTGAAGCGTAAAGCACTTCCTTCGGCCGCAGCTGCTCCAATTCTTCCTGGACACGGCGGGCTGCATCGTCGCCCTGAAATTCGGTCGCGCGAAACTCACCCGTGGAGAGGTCGAGCGCGGCAAATCCGACCCTTGCACCTACCTGCGCCACAGCGGCGAGAAAGTTGTTTTCTTCCGAACTGAGGGACGAATCGGCTGCCGTGCCCGGCGTGACGACACGGGTCACTTCCCGTCGCACCAGTTTTTTTGCGAGCCGCGCGTCTTCCATCTGGTCGCAGATGGCGACCTTGAATCCCTTACGGATGAGCTTGGAGATGTAGTTCTCGGCGGAATGGTAAGGGACGCCGCACATGGGAACAGCAATGCCTTTTTCCTTATTGCGCGAGGTGAGCGTAATCTGCAACTCGCGAGCGGCTACGACCGCATCCTCGAAGAAGAGTTCGTAAAAATCTCCCAGGCGGAAGAACAAGAGGGTCTGGGGATGCTCTTTCTTGATGGCGGCGTACTGCCGCATCAGCGGGGTGGACGGCTCGGTCATCTGCTGCGGGTGCGTGCGCGGATTATAACAAACGGAGCGGCCGTTCCAGGGCGTCAATCATCACGTTGGCGTGTGGCAGTTGACGCAACCTGTGCACAGGTGTTTTCCTTAAGCTGATGGAGCTTCGCAAAGATCCGATAACCCGTTCCTGGGTAATCACCGGGGACGACGTTCCCGAGAGTGCACCCCGACCGGAAGATTTCTGTCGCTTTTGTGCGGGCTCGGCGAGCCCTCTGCAGGTGATTTCCACGACGCCTGGACTGGACGGCAGCCCATGGGCCGCACGGTCAGTAGTGCATCCCAATCCGCTTTATCGTATTGAAGGGGAGCCCGCCCGCCGTGGAGACGGCCTGTACGACCGCATGCGCTCGGTCGGCGCGCATGAGGTCCTGTTAGAGAATCCGCGGCACGACCGACATTTGTGGAATGCCAGCGATCGCGAAATCGAACAATTCCTGCTGCTGGCGGGACACCGTATCCAGGATCTGAAACGTGACCAGCGTTTCAAGTACATCAGCATTTTCAAGAATTACGGCGTACCGGCCGGACAGGAGTTCGAACATCCCAATTCGCAACTGACAGCTACGACGTTTGTTCCGCGACGAGTGCTTTATGAATTGCGTGCTGGGCGCGACTATTTCGATCAGAAAGAGCGCTGCGTGTTCTGCGATATTCTGTCGCAAGAGGAGCGCCAGAACCAACGCGTGCTGGAGACACGAGGGGACTACATTGCACTCTGTCCCTATGCGCCACGCGTCCCGTATGAGACCTGGCTTCTGCCACGCACTCACGAGGCGGCATTCGAGCGCTCCGCCGTGGCCAAGCTGGGGGTAATGACGGATTTAGCGGTTCTGCTTCGGCGAACCCTGCAACGGATCCGGACCGTCACTGAGGATTTTCACCTGGTGCTGCATACTTCGCCGAACAGTCTGCACCGCTCGGAGAGCCTGGGTTACTGGAAGACAATCGACGAGGACTACCACTGGCATATTGAGATCATGCCGGTGCTCGCCTCCAAGAACAAGTCATACACCTTCAAAGAGGTGTACTACTCGCCTGTGACTTCCGAGACAGCGGTGCAGCGACTCAAAGAAGCCAGAATCGAGTCTTAGCAGCTCCACGACGTCCCTAACGCCTATAATGCAGCCTTCCGGGAGGACTTCGCCTTTGAAGCAGCTTCTGTCTCTGTTATTGCTGGTTGCGGGTGCTTGTGCGCAGACTGCGACCGCTCCAAAGCAATCCGAGAAACAGCAGATTCTCTGGGAAAAGCTGGAAGCCGACGTCGGCCAGGTTGATCGCAACCTGGATGGGGTACTGGGCCTGGCAATCCTTGATCTCACCAGCCGACAAAAATTCCTGCTGCATGCCGATGACGTCTTCCCACAAGCAAGCTCGATCAAAATTGCAGTTCTCGCGGAACTCTATCGTCAGGCGCAGCAGGGCAGGCTGAGACTTGCCGATTCTTACACCGTGCAAGCGTCTGATCTAGTTCCGGACAGCGACATCATGGGCGGGCTCACCCCCGGGGTCACGCGCATTACCAACCGCGATCTCGCTACTATGATGGTTGCCGTCAGCGACAATTCAGCCACCAACGTGCTTATCGATCGAGTGGGTATGGAAAATGTCAACGCGCTGATGGACAGCTTAGGTCTGAGCCACACCCGCTTGCGCCGCAAGATGATGGACGTGAAGGCAGCCGGCGAGGGAAGAGAGAATATTTCCACTTCGCGCGAGATGATGACGCTGCTCGAGGCTATCTACCAAGGCAAGGTGCTGAACAAGGAAATGACGGACGATTTTCTGAAGATGCTCAGCACCCACAAGGAAAGCTTCATTCCACGCGATCTGCCTGATGACGTTCGGATCGCCAATAAACCTGGCGAACTGGAGGCGGTGCGCAATGATTCCGGCATCGTATTTGCCAAGAATCGCCCGTACGTCATTTGCGTCATGACGACCTACCTTAAGAACGAGCGTGAGGGCGAGGAAGCAATCACCAGAGTCTCCGCGCTGGCCTACCGTATGTTCGATCGGTTGGGACGGGCGTCAGAATATGGGCGCGTGGTGTCGCCCAGCAACAGCAGCAAGCCGTAAAATACCTAGAGGGCAGCTGCCCTCGGCTGTCGGGCTGAGCTGTGTTCCAAAATGACCGTTCGTCGTCTTAAAACCTATACCGGCGAGCAAGGCTACGTTTACCAGTACTACTATGTGGGAAAGCGTCCGGCTATGGTTGGGTTATCCAACGCGCCTGCCGTCGAATATGTATTCGACGTCACTTCGGACCGTAAGACCATGTTCTCGGTCAGCCTGTTTGTCCCGAAGGACACGCTAAAAGGCTGGGCTGCACACCATGGACGCGAGCTTACCGAAGCCGAAGAATACGCCGCCGTCAAAATGCGCCTTTTTCGCGGTTTTGACGAGATCGAGGACATGATGGGCCAGGGCCGCAGCCTGGTGCTGGACAGTCCTGCGCTGGAAGAGCTGCTGGCCACGCTGGGGGTAGCCTAGTGCCGGCCCACGCAGTGTGACCCAGGTCACAAGCACTGGTGATAAGGCCAACTGCCGCGCCCGGCCTGCAGGGCAGACTATAATCATGAGACCGGGCGAGGACCGCCCTCCAGGTCCGATAAACTAGATCATGCCTCTAACCTGGTTACGAGTCGCAGTCGGCTTCTACACGGTTGGCCTGCTTTACGCTTTGCTCGCCTTGACCCGGCGCAGCGAACTGCTCAATCGGATTGCGCTGCCCGCGATGGTCCTGGGAATGGTTTTCCAGTTTGTATCGCTGACGGAAGCCGTGCTCCTTTCCGATCATCCGACACTCACTTCAGTGCACAACTCGGAGTCCCTCCTGGCCCTGCTGATTATGGTGTTTTTCATGATCGTGTACCTGTTCTATCGAACGACCTCGCCGGGTATTGTCATATTTCCGATCGTGTTTCTGCTGACTTTTGTATCCGCCACCGGCGAGCAGCCATTTCTGTTCGTCACACCAGGCGTGAAAAAGAGCTGGTTGTTTGCGCATATTGCCCTGATCTTCACCGGTTATGCGGCCTTGTTCTTAAGTTTTGGAGCCAGCCTGCTTTACCTGGTGCAAGAGCGCAGTCTGAAATCGAAGAAATCGAACGGAATCCTGTCTCGGCTGCCCGCGCTCGAAACCATTGACGAAATCGGTTATCGCTCGCTGCTGCTGGGCTTTCCTTTCATGACGCTGGGGTTGATCGCAGGCACGGTAGTCGCGCAGTCGACGTACGGTCGAGTCAACCTGCTTGATCCCAAGATACTGCTGTCGGTATTGATGTGGGCGGTGTACCTGATCATGCTGTATACGCGGTGGAACGCTGGATGGCGAGGGCGTCGCGCTGCCTATCTGGCGACCTTTGCGTTCGTGGCTGCAGTCGTGGCCTGGGCCGCCAATTATTTCAGCGGCATTCATAGGTTCGTGTCCTCATGAATTTTCAGCTCATCGGCGTCAATCACAAGAGCGCGCCAGTGGAGGTTCGCGAGCGTCTCGCTCTGCCCGACTCGCGCCTGGCCGATGCCTGCAAACGCCTGACGGAGCAACCGGGCGTAGAGGAGGGCATGATCCTGTCCACCTGCAATCGAGTGGAAGTTCTGGCAAGAACGGTTAACGGCACCGCGGACCTGCGTGGCTTCATTCGGCAATTTTTCAAATTGGATCCCGGGGAACTCGACAGCTATTTCTACGAGTACCGCGAGCAGGACATGGTTCGCCACGTCTTTCGGGTGACCTCCAGTTTGGACTCGATGGTTGTGGGAGAGCCGCAGATTCTGGGTCAAGTGAAGGAAGCCTACGCAGTGGCGAGGACGGCAGGAACAGTAAATTCGCAGCTAGATTCGCTGCTGACCCGCGCCTTTGCAGTTGCCAAGCGCGTGCGGACAGAGACCGCGGTCGGCTCATCGGCCGTTTCGGTCGCATCAGTGGCGGTGGAACTGGCGAAAAAGATCTTTGGTTCACTGAACGGAAAGCATGTCTACCTGGTGGGGGCGGGCAAGATGAGCGAACTGGCAGCGCGTCACCTGCTCGCGCACGGAGCCGCTTCCATCTTCGTTGCCAACCGCACCTACGACCGGGCGGTGCAACTCGCCCGGAAATTCAGCGGCCAGGCAATTCTCTTTGAGCAGCTTTACGAGACTTGCGACCGCGCCGACATCGTGATCACTTCGACCGGCGCGCCGTTTGCCATCTTCCGCCGCGAGCATGGCGAAGCGTTTCTGGCGCGGCGCCGGAACCGGCCGATGTTCTTCATTGACATCGCTGTCCCGCGCGATGTCGATCCCGAAGTCAATAAGCTGGACGGTATCTTCGTCTACGACATTGATGATCTGCAGCAGGCCGTTTCCGCCCATGTGGCCGATCGCAAGAAAGAGGCGGAGCGGGCGGAAGCGATTGTCGCGAACGAGGTCGAGCGCTTTCAGGCGCGCTTGCAGACCCTGGAGGTGGTGCCCACCATTGTCAGCCTGCAAGATCATCTGGAGACCATCCGGCAAGCCGAGATCGATCGTGTGCGGGGACGTCTGGGCGAGCTGAGTCCGGACCAGGAACTTGCGGTAGATGCGCTCACCAAGGGCATCATCAACAAGATTATGCACACGCCAATCACCACCTTGAAGAGTGCTGCGCGTGAACCGGAGGCCACCACGGTCATCGAGGTAGTCCGGCGGCTATTCAACCTTCAGGATAAGAAAGCCGAAGACAAATCGAATTCAGCTTCGAATGCCGGAGCCAAGACCTAAATGGCACGCCTACGCATCGGCTCTCGCGGGTCGCAACTCGCTCTTTGGCAGGCAAATCACATCGCCAACTTGTTGCGTGAGCGCGGCCACGAAGTGGAAATCGGGATCATCAAGACTACCGGCGACAAGATTACAGAGGTGGCTCTCGCCCAAGTCGGCACCAAGGGCATGTTCACCAAGGAAATTGAAGAAGCCCTGGCCGCGGGTAGCGTAGATTTGGCGGTGCACAGTTTGAAAGACTTGCCCACCGAAGTGCCGCCTGGTTTTGAAATTGCCGCCATCACTAAGCGCGAGAACCCGCGCGACGTATTCGTATCAAAAAAGTACTCGCGCATTGACGAGTTGCCTGAACGTGCGCGAGTAGGTACGAGCAGCCTGCGCAGGCAGGCGCAACTGAAGGCGCTGCGTGCCGACCTGGAGGTTCATCCGCTCCGTGGAAATGTGGATACCCGCCTGCGCAAGCTGGAGTCTGGCGAGTACGATGCCATCATTTTGGCTGCAGCGGGCGTCACCCGGCTCGGGCTTACGGCTATGGTCAAGCAGGTGATTCCCGCGCAAATGATGTGTCCGGCAGCCGGGCAGGGAGCTCTGGGCATTGAAATTCGCAAAGGCGATGTCGGCAATCGTAAACACGTGGGCTTCCTGGACGATTCGTCAGCCCGAATAACGACGACCTGCGAACGGGCGCTATTGAATCAACTAGGCGGTGGATGTCAGGTGCCGATCGGCGCGTTCGCGGAAATACGCAAGGAGTGCTTACACCTGGAAGCGGTGGTGGCGCGGCCTGACGGTTCGCAGGTCTTACGCGAATCGCGCGACGGCAACGATCCCCAGGAGCTCGGCCATGAAGTAGGGAAGACTCTGCTGCGCAGAGGGGGAGACGCCATCCTGCAGGAAGTGTACGGGCAAGCAGCGGCAGCACCGCAGCAGCCATAATTAGTTGTGTAATCACTTGTGTGGAGGCCCGGTCTCCGACGCGCCTGCCCGGGTCAAAGAGCCGGCCCACACGCGACCTAGAATGAAATCCATCGCAAAATCGCAGCCGCTCCATGGCTCTCGTGTGCTCGTTGGCCGAGCCCGCCACCAGGCAAGCGCATTGTCCTCCGGCCTGCGCAGGTTGGGTGCGCAGGTGCTGGAGATTCCTTTTATCGAGATCCGCAAGCCACGCTCGTTTCGTCAACTCGATACGGCTCTCAAAAATGCGCACGACTATGACTGGCTGATTCTGACCAGCGTGAATGGTGTGGCTGCAATGTGGGAGCGGGTCAGGAAACTTCGGTTAAACAGAAAGCAGTTTCGGCATTTGCACGTTGCCGCTATCGGGCCGGCGACCAAGAAAGCGATCGAAAGCCGAGGTCTTAAGGTTCATGTCGTGCCCGAGAACTATATCGCCGAATCCGTTGTGCGCCGGCTGCACAAACAGGTAAAAGGAAAGCGAGTCTTGCTGGTCCGCGCCAAGGTGGCCCGCGACGTGATTCCACGCGACTTGCGGGCCGCAGGAGCTCAGGTAGATGTGGTGGAGGCGTACCAGACAGTCATTCCGCAAGCCTCGCGCACGCGGTTGCGTGCCGCGCTAGGAAACTCTAAACGAGTGCCCAATGTGATCACCTTCACCAGTTCCTCGACGGTGCGAAATTTCATGGATTTGCTTGGCGATGACCACAGCCGCGCTTTGAAGGACGTCAGGCTGGCTTCCATCGGCCCGATTACTTCCGGCACGCTGCGAGAATTAGGGTTACGAGTAGATATCGAAGCGCGCGAGTACACCATCCCCGGGCTTATCAAGGCCATTGTGGCGGCTCAGCCTTAGGTGGAAACGCGGCTTGCCGAGTGCTTCTGAGAAAGTCTAGTTTTCCGAGACACAGCCGCTGAAGCTGCAACCTGTTGAAGCTGACCTCATCGGCTAAAAGCCGCTAAAAGAAAAAAAGCTTATGCAGCGCTAAAGTCTATGCGTGAGAACGTCTGTCGTCCCTCCGGGACTTGTTCCACTTTCCAACTTGATCCCAGCGCTGAAGCGCTGGGCTATTTTCGGGCGGCGCACCTCCGGGGTTGTTTCTGGCGCCTCCGCCCACACCTCCAGCTCGGAAATCGATTCTCACGCATCCACTGAATCGCTGCGCCACCCAAAATCATACCGTTCTACAGTTGTTTAAGACATCCACCTGGCACGAACGATGGGTTTATTAGCCCTCGAGGCACGATTTGCCGCTGCTCACTCGTTCAACGAGCAGCCACAATCGGCGGGCGGAACGCGCGCCTTCAGAAAATCAGCTACGCGCTTATAGGCGTCAATCTGATTCTCGACCTTGGCAAAACCGTGGCCTTCGTTTTCGTAGATCTTGTAATCCGCCACGCCGCCGCGCTTCTTGATTGCCTCGACCACCTGTAGCGTTTCTTCCTTCGGACAACGGGGATCGTGTCCTCCAGCCAGTAGCAGCAGGGGCGCCTTTACCTGGTCGATGAAGTTGATCGGCGAGCGGTCTTCATAAAGGGCCTTGTTCTTTTCCGGGTCGCCCATGGTGGCCATGTCCGATTGCTGCAGCACCGGATCTTCATTCAGAATCTCGGTGAACCAGTTCACGAAGGGAACAATGGGCACACCTGCGGCCCACATATCCGGTGCCTTGGTCACCCCCATCATGGTCATATAGCCGCCGTAGCTGCCGCCCATCAGGATGAGTTTCTTGGGATCCACGTAGCCGGTTTGCTTGATCCAATCGGCGGCGGCCAGCACGTCCTGCAGGTCGCCGCCACCCATGTCGAACAAATTCGCGTGCTGGAACTCTTTTCCGTAGCCGGTCGAACCGCGGTAGTTGGGAGCAATCACGATGTATCCCTGATTCGCAACGTACTGAACGATGCGATTGAACGAATTTACCGTCTGCGAGGTGGGCCCGCCATGCACGTAAACAATCGCGGGACTGACCGGCTGGCGCGGCAGGTTGTAGGGCATGTAAACGAACGCGGAAATCGTCCACTTGCCATCGCGGCTAGGATAGTGAACCAAGTAGGGCTCGACCATGTCCTCGCCGCGCACTCCTGCCATCAACGAGTGGGTCACCTGATGCGATTTGCCGGTCGCCAGTGAATAGACCCAGGCATCATTCGGAGCGTTGGGGCCGTTGTGGTAGTAGAGCAAGCGGGAGCCATCACGAGTAAACGAAGACTCCGATCCGCCGGGCGTGTTCACGCCCTTGGGTAAGGGCAAGGCGGAAGTTTTGCCGCCGGCAATATCGTGGAGAAAGATTTCCGTGTTGCCGTCGACGTTGGCGGTCCATGAGATCATCTTGCCGTCGGATGAGAAGTTGCCGCCATTGATTTCCCACTTGTCTTGTGTCAACCAGTCAATCTTTTTGCTTGCAATATTGAGCAAGCCAACGTTGTCATAGCCGTTTCCTGCGTTACTCGTGATGAGCAGATGCTTCCCGTCGGGAGAGAAGTCGTTCGCACTATCCAGGTTCTCACCCTTGTGCTCGGTCAATAACGTGCTTTTGCCAGTGGCAACTTCCGCTACGAAAACCTTGGAGTCGGTACCTTTCGCTTGGAACTGTGTGTAGGCGATCCATTTGCCATCCCGCGACCAGATCGGTGCGGCATTGCCCTTATCTTTGGGCGTGCCGGTCGTGAGATGTTTCACCTCACGCATCAGCATGTCGTAGACATCAATCTCGTAGGTGGACGAGGTCTTCGGCTTAACCATATAGGCAAGGTAGCGTCCATCCGGCGACCAAGCGGGAGACTCTTCGGCGATCTCGCGTGTGTTGGTCAGGTTCACGATCTGGCCGGTCTTGGAGGAAACGAGGAAGATGTCCCACTGCTCGTCGCCGTCGTAGTCGGATTGGTACGCGATCCACCTGCCGTCGGGGGACCAGGCGGGCGCCGCTTGTCGCTCATCGCTGATGGTGAGTTGCGTGGGCCAGCCGCCCTCGGCCGACACCAGCCATAGATTGTTTCTGCCGGTGATATTCGTGATAAATGCGATCATCTTTCCGTCGGGAGACCACGTTGTACCTCCAACGATGCGGGTCATGTAGAGCTTCTCAATCGAGAGATTCTTCTCGACCTGCGCGTTGGGCCTACTCTTGATCAGCTTAGGGTCGGTGATGGCCTGAGGGGCGGGGAGGGGCTGGGTGAGAAAAATCGTGCTCATGGCAATGACCATAGCAGAGATCAGAATGGTCCGCATTGGGAGTCTCTTTTCTCTTGTTGTCATCCTGAACGACTGATTCGCATCGCCAAGCAGCCGCGTGGGCCCTCACAATGCCTGCATCGAGGTCTTCTCACTTCTTATGAGAATGCCTCGCGACGGCATAGGCTGCGCAAGCAGCATAGGGATCCTTCGACTCGGGCTGAAGCCCTCGTTCAGGATGGCAGATTTGTTATCTCTGACGCCCTCGCCCCGGATGACAACCGATTATTTTTTAGTCCTACTACTTGGCGCTCTTGTGAATTTCTACCGTGCTCCAAGTCTTGTCGGCCGCGTGGCAGATATTTTCCTGCGGGCAGTCGGCACACTTGGGCGAGCGCGCGTAACAGAGCTTGCGGCCATGCCAGATGATCTGGTGAGAAAATAGGATCCATTTCTCCGGTGGAATGACCTTCATCAAGTCTTGTTCGATTTTTGGGGGATCGGTGTTTTTCGTCAGCTCCAGCCGCCGCGCGATGCGTGTAACGTGCGTGTCTACGACGAGCCCCACCCCTTTCTTGAACCAGGTCCCCAGCACGACGTTAGCGGTTTTTCGGGCGACTCCGGGCAAAGTGAGGAGCTTGTCCATGTCATCGGGGACCTCTCCGCCGAACTCGCTGACGATCTTCCTGGCCGCACCTACCACAGATTTCGACTTGTTGCGGAAAAAACCGGTGGAACGAATGTGCGGTTCCAGTTGTTCGGGCGTAAGTGCGGCAAAATCCCGGACGGTCGGATACTTCTGAAACAACACAGGCGTGACCCGGTTGACGTTCACGTCGGTGGACTGCGCCGAAAGAATCGTCGCGACCAGTAATTCCCAGGCGTTTTTGTGCGTCAGTGCACAAGTCACATCGGGATAAAGTTGGTCCAGACGCTTCAGGATTTCCTGAATGCGCCGGGGAGCGAGCGGATCGTAGCCCTTGGCAGCCTTTGATGGTTTGGGTGTCGCGTGGGTAGGAGCTGACGCCACCGTTCGCCCAAGGCGGCTCGAAGGCGCCCCTCTGAATGCCTTTTCTCGCGAACTTCCTCTCGATTGCGCGCCGCGAGAAAGGGAACGGGTTCCTTCGTGACCTCCGCTTTTAGCAGGCTGGCGGGGAATTACGCCGCGTACCATCGTCTCTCTCCTTGTTTCCTGAAACTGTAAATGTTAGCAGACCGTATGCAGGAGAAGGGCAAGCCCCGTCTCTACCGCGCCCGCCTGACACCTCGGTAATCCGGGTTCCGGGAAACACAATTGACGCCTAGCCCCCGGCTGATTACTCTGAAACTAAGCCAAATACAGCTGAGAGAAGAACCATGGCGGTGAAATCCGTACAACTCGGTCAAGTGTGGCGCAGCGATCTCGATGGCCAGAACTATCTCGTCACCAAGGTTTACAGCGAGGTGTTCACGCAGTACGCGATGCTTCGCCCGGCGGAGAAGAATGCTCCCGATGCAGAAACCGTGCGTGTGCGCGTGGTCAAGACCAACGCCGGAGCCACGCTTCCCGGCTACACGTTCACCCAAGACGGCACGTTCTGAAAGAATTCCTGATTTCCCGGCGAACTCGGTGTTCTCGGCGTTGAGAAACAAAAAGATTTAACCTCAGGGATCGCAGAGCGCGCCGAGAATAGCCCAACAAGATACAATCCCTCAATGGTGGAAAAACTCCTCGCCATCATTTTTGTGCTTATCAGATCGGTGATCGGGTTTACCGGTTATGGCGGCATCGTTCTGCTGATGGCGATTGAGTCTGCCTGCGTTCCTCTTCCTTCGGAATTGATCATGCCATTCGCCGGATACCTTGTCTTCGAGGGTGCAATGAAGCTGTTCTGGGTGGCGACGGCTGGGGCAATTGGCTGCAATGTGGGCTCATTCGTTGCTTATGAGATCGGGTACTACGGCGGACGCCCGCTGGTCGAAAGATACGGCACCTGGATTCTGCTGACCCGCCGCGAACTAGACTGGGCGGATCGCTTCTTTGCGCGCTGGGGACAAGCGGCAGTATTTATCGCGCGGCTGTTGCCCATCATCCGCACGTTTATTGCGCTTCCGGCCGGGGTTGCACGGATGCCACGGGGGAAATTCCATATCTATACCTTTCTCGGTTCCTGGCCGTGGTGTTTCGTGTTGGCCTACTTCGGCATGAAGCTGGGAGAAAACTGGCGCACCATGGGGGAGTACTTTCATCAGTTCGATACTGTCATTGGCATTGTGCTCTTAGCAGGAATTATCTGGTTCATCTGGTCGCATTGGCAGAACCGAATTCGCGCCGCGTCGTAAGAATTAACCGCAGAGATCGCTGAGAACGCTGAGAAAAACCGAAGACTCGACCCGCATGCTCGGCCGTTAATGAGCCCTTGAGGAGGCTTTGATGATAAGGGTGGCGCAGTTCGCGGTATTGGTTGTCCTCCTTGGTACGACCAGCATTGTTTCCGTGCAGAGCGCTCCCGCGACCCCGGACCAGCCGTTCACTGTCGAGTACTACTACAAAGCCAAGTGGGGGTATGCGGACGAGTTCCTGCAGCTATTCAAGAAAAACCATTATCCGGTTCTGAAGAAACAACAAGAGATGGGGCGAATTGTGAAGGTTTGGATGGATCAACCCCGCTATCACGCGACGGAAGACGGGCGCTGGGATTATCGCGTCACGATCGTGTTCAAGAGTGCGGCGGTGGCCAATGAGCCGTTCGACGAAGCTGCGATGCAGCGCCAGCTCTATCCTGACCAGCAGACGTTCAAAAGGGAAGAGCAACGGCGGTTCGAGATTCTGCTGGCGCATTGGGATTTGCCGGTTAAGCCCGTAGACATCGAGGCAAAATAGTTCACCGCCGAGATCGCAGCAGAGCAAGGTCGGGAAGTCTCTGCGTTCTCGGCGCGCTAAGCAGTTAATCAACCTTCAATAGTTTCGCCACCAGCTTCTCGTGCCACTTCCAGGGCAACAGCCGTTTCATCCAGAGTTGAATATGAGCGTCGGGGCCGATGACGTAGCGCAAGCGGGGATTAGGATCTTGAGCAATCCGCGTAATGGCACGTGCCACGATAATCGGGTCGCGCTTGGGAATGGCTTGAACACGGTCCCGCATCTTCTGGCCGCGCTCACGATTGGGGGAAGTGCCGTCCAGCATCTTCTGGGCGATCCGTGCGTTGCGCGTCCAAATGTCGGTTTCGTAGGATCCCGGTTCCACCAACACCACCTTGATTCCCAGAGAGTTCAATTCCATGCGCAGCGACTCGGTCCAGCCTTCGAGCGCGAACTTCGAGGCCGAGTAGCTGCTGATGCTGAATGCGCCATGCAAGCCGCTGATGGACGACACCATGATGATGTGTCCCGAGCGCTGCTGGCGCATAGTAGGCAGAACGGCTTTGGTCATGGCCACCTGCCCGAAAAAATTGGTTTCAAACTGTGAACGAATTTCTCCGACTGTGAGATCTTCGGCGAATCCGGCGACCGCGAATCCGGCGTTATTGACGAGGAGATCGATGCGGCCGTGATCACGGACGAGTTTTTCGACAAACGGCTGAATCAAGTCGAACTCGGTTACATCCAGACGTCGAGTGTCGATATACGGGCGAACTCCCGCGCTGCTGGCAGCCTGTTCTAATTTCTCGCGGCGCGCCAGTTCGCGCATCGTGGCGATTACCTGGAAGCCACTTTTGGCGAGTTCCACCGTGGTCAGAAGGCCGATGCCGCTGGAGGAGCCGGTAATTACAGCAATTTTTGTGGACATGGGGTCTAATTAGATAGAGACTTTTGTATCATGGGAGCAGGGGTTTGTCCTGAACTCCCGGTCCGCGCAGGGGGACTCTGTATGCGTGCCCTGATACACGGAAGAGGCGGTGGGCATCACGGTTTCCAGCTTCACTCATTCCACGAAGCGTTCTCCCTGATTGCCAGCATGTTATTGGCTGCTCTGGTCGTCCTGCTGCTGGTTTCAACGGCAAGGTGAAGAGCCACGGAACCGGATGTCGTGCATCCAACCGAAACGCTCGGACCCAACTAGGCGCAACTTAAGCGCGCTAAGGCGCCACTCGCGCCCAACTCGTTTGCATTTCCCCGCTCGATACGAGAACATAACCGTTTGCCTTACAAGCTAGGTTCTCATCAGGAAGGCCCAAGCATGGCCGTGCGGCAAAAAACTGCAAAGTCGAAGGCGGAGGCGAGAAAGGGCGGGTCGGAAATTCAGCCCGCCAAGGGCAAGCTGGGGATCATGATTCCGGGCATGGGTGCGGTGGCCACGACGTTTGTCGCCGGCGTGGAGGCCGTGCGCAAAGGTTTCGCCCGACCCATTGGATCGCTAACCCAGATGGGCACGATCCGACTGGGGAAGCGCACGGACAATAACTCGCCGGCAATAAAGGATTTCGTCCCCTTGGCCAAGCTGAATGATCTGGTCTTTACTGGCTGGGACATCTTCGAAGATGACATGTACACTGCCGCTTCCAAGGCGGGTGTGCTGGAACGCGAACTCCTGCAGCAAGTGAAACCGTTTCTTTCGTCTATTAAACCTCGCAAGGCGGTTTTCGATCGCAATTACGTGCGCAAGCTCGATGGCCCAAACGTAAAAAAAGGTAAGAACAAGATGGAGCTTGCCGAGCAGGTGCGCCAGGACATCCGCGAGTTTAAGAAAACTTCAGGCGCCGACCGACTGGTGACGATCTGGTGCGGCTCGACGGAAACTTTCCTGCAACCCGCCGAAGCCCATGAAGACGTGAAGTCATTCGAGAAGGCGATGATGAAGAACGACGAGAACGTCGCCCCTTCTATGATTTACTGCTACGCCTCATTGATGGAGAGCGTACCCTTCGCCAACGGCGCTCCGAATCTCACCGCCGATCTGCCCGTGATGCTTGAACTTTCCCGCCAAAACGAAGCTCCCCTCTGCGGCAAGGACTTCAAGACCGGCCAGACGCTGATGAAGACCATCCTCGCCCCCGGTTTTAAAGCGCGCCTGCTGGGCGTGAGCGGGTGGTACTCCACTAATATTCTGGGCAACCGGGATGGCGAAGTTCTGGACGATCCCGGGTCGTTTAAGACCAAGGAGGAATCGAAACTGGGCGTGCTGGAGCACATCCTGCAGCCCGCGCTTTATCCCGAGTTGTACAAGAATATCTTCCACAAGGTTCGCATTAACTATTACCCGCCGCGGGGTGATAACAAAGAAGGGTGGGACAACATTGATATCTTCGGGTGGCTGGGCTATCCGATGCAGATCAAAGTGGATTTTTTATGTCGGGATTCGATTCTGGCGGCGCCCATCGTACTTGACCTCGTGCTGTTTCTTGACCTGGCGAAGCGTAGTCGTGAGCTGCGCGGGTTGGGGATCCAGGAATGGTTAAGTTTTTACTTTAAGTCTCCGATGACCGTCCCGGGGCTGTATCCGGAGCACGATTTGTTTATCCAGTCCATGAAGCTAAAGAATACCTTGCGGCATTTGCGTGGCGAAGAGTTGATCACGCATTTGGGGCTGGAATATTACGACTAGGGTGTGTGGCGCGGACACTCTTGTCCGCGCGCGAGTGTCGTCTCTACGGGACTCAGCACATCTGTGGCGCAGCTACCCCGCGCTGACGCGCGGGGCTAACGAATTCCGTCCCCTTTTGGGGACTCGAGTCTTCTTGATCATCCCGTCTCACCCCTTCGGTGGGTGTTCACAGGACGCCATCGCCTTAGTTCTCATCACGCCCTGATCTTCTTTTCCTTCCTGTAATCGTCAAATTTCTCCAGAAAGCGGTCAATGTCCGCACGCCGCAGGTAATAGGGCGTGGACAGACGAATCTTGTAAGGCTCGCCGCCGCGGATGCGGATCTTGTGATGGGTCCACATCCACTTCTCCAGCTCGCTAATGTGAATGGGCGGAACGTTCACGGTCGCAATTGCGCAGCGTAGAGCCGGATCGGGAGAGGTCCACGATTCGGCATGGCGTTTCATCATTTCACTGTGAATATAGTCAGCCTGCTGACGGTGTCGCCTCTCGATGCGATCCATGCCGATTCGGTTGCCAAATTCGATCGAAGCGCGCAGGCCGCAGAGGGCGGGAAGGTTGGAGCTGCCGATTCGCTGAAAGCGTTCGGCACGCAGTTTCGGATCGTTCCAGCCTTCGGTGGCGATCGTGTTCCATAAGCGGTCGATCACTTCGTCGCGCACGTAGAGGAAACCAGAGCCTTTGGTTGACTGCAGCCACTTGTGCGGGCTGGACGAGTACATGTCGCAGCCCAGGTCATGCAGGTTCAACTTCATCATGCCGGGGACGTGAGCGCCGTCTACGGCCGAGAGGATGCCTTTGGAGCGTGCCAGCCCGCACAGCTCCTTTGCCGGCAACACGACACCCGTAACCGTGGTGATATGGCTAAAGAACATTACGCGCGTCCGCGGAGTAATGGCGTCACCGAAAAGGTTCAGAACCTGTGCCGTGTTTTGAACCGGCTTGGGCAGCGTGATTTTCTTCACGACGATGCCATAGCGCTTGGCTTTCAGTTGCCAGGGCTGTTCGCCGCCGGGATGCTCCTGATCGGTCATGAGCACTTCGTCACCGGGCTTCATATCGACGCCGTTCGCGATGTAGCTGTTGGCCTCGGTGGCATTGCGCAGCAACGCGATCTCGTCGCGCGTACATCCGACAAAAGAAGCTAACGGGTCGCGGAACTCGTTCCACGGTGCATAGCCCCAAATGGGATAGTCTTCGGGGTCCTGCTGGGCCATCTTTTCGCTGTCGTTGTAACCGTCGAAGATGGCCTTCAACACCGGCGCAGGGCTGGAGCCGACCGTGCCATTGTTCAGGTAAACTTCATCCTCGGGAATAAGAAAGAGCTTGCGAAGTTCTCCCCAGTAAGCGTCTTCGTTCTTGTCGTAGAGAGCGGGATCGGGCAGTTCTTCGGGAGCGGTTGCGACTTGCGCCAGAAGGCGGCTGCTGAGAGCAAAGGCTCCGGCAACTCCGGCGGCGGTGCCAAGGAAACTGCGGCGGACGAGCAAGTGTCACCTCCTGACAGTGAGAGGATGTTCATGTTACGACCGTGACTCAGAGCTGGCAAGGCGGGTTGTGCGCTCATGGGGCGGGTCGGTTCTGCACGCGAGATCCTTCGGGACCTGGCGGTCCCTCAGGATGACGACATGGAAGGGAGTTGACTGAATGAGGTCTTTATTCAGGCTTAGTGTGTGTTTGGCGGCTAGTTTCCTGTTAGCCAGTGCCGCGATTTCTAGGACTATCGATACCGCAAAATCCAGCATGACGGTGCGTGTCTACAAAGCGGGAGTCTTCTCTGCCTTTGGGCACAATCACGAGGTTGCGTCGCCAATCGTGGCGGGCAGCTTCGATGAGGAGAAGCCGGCGGTCGAGCTGCGCGTGGATGCCCGCCAACTGCGAGTGCTGGACAAAGACGTCTCCGCCAAAGACCGCGCCGAGATTCAGGAGACGATGCTCGGTCCCAAGGTGCTCGACAGTGAGAAATTTCCAGAAATCCTCTTTCGCTCGAGCCATGTGGAACGCCTCGGCGATGGCAAATGGGTGGTTGAGGGCAGCCTGACACTCCACGGCCAGACCCGGCTCATTCGAGTCCAGGTTGAAGGGCAAGGTGGGCATTACCGCGGATGGGCGCAATTGAAACAAAAGGACTTCGGCATGACTCCTGTGGTGGTGGCGGGCGGCACCGTCAAGGTGAAGGACGAGGTCCGAGTGGAATTCGACGTCCGCGGTAAGTGAGTAGCCATCCTTCGCTGTATCAATAACGTGCAGAACCGCAAGGGTAAACGCCCGGATAACCTTTCCAGCGGCATCTCGCGTCGAAGTAGGTAGAGGGACTGTGTGCGCGAGCAGGTATAATGAAAACAGGAAGAGTCGGCTTGGGGACTGATCGGAGAGTTTCTATGAAGTTCCACCGCATTGCGTGGGTAATGGCGCTGATGTTAGCCAGCTACTGGGTGCCTTCGGCGCTGGCGCAGGATTCGCAAAAGCAAGATTCGAAGGACCAGAACACACCTTCCAATACGACTCAGACCGAGCCCCAGCCGGTAGCGCAGCCCGATAACAGCAAAGTCAAGCACGATGGCGGCAAGAACGACGTGGACGCCATAGGCAACCGCAAGATGGGCGGGCGGGGTCTGGGCAACTGGTATTCCATCGAAGGCGAAATTCGAATGGGCAAGCAGTATGCCCAACAGGTGGAAGCCAGTTCCAAGCTGGTTCAGGACCCCGTGGTCAACGAATATGTGAATCGTATCGGGCAGAACCTGGTGCGCAACTCCGACGCCCAGGTACCGTTCACGATTAAGGTTATCGACTCGGATGACGTCAATGCCTTCGCTCTGCCCGGAGGCTTCTTTTACGTCAACTCGGGCCTGATTCTGGCTGCGGACGAAGAGGCCGAGTTGGCGGGCGTGATGGCCCACGAGATTGCTCACGTGGCGGCGCGCCATGCCACGCGTCAGATGACTCGCGGGAACTGGGCAAACCTGGGGACGATTCCCCTTATCTTTGTCGGCGGCGGAATTGGTTATGCCGCCTACCAGGCGGCGGGTTTGGCTCTGCCGATGACGTTCCTGCACTTCTCACGCAACTTTGAAGCGGAGGCCGATTACCTCGGCTTGCAGTACATGTACAAGACCGGATACGACCCGAACGCGTTTATCTCCTTCTTCGAAAAGGTCCAGGCGCAAGAGAAGAAAAAGCCGGGAACTTTGGCGAAGGCTTTTGCCACGCACCCGCAGACCCCGGATCGCATTGCCAAATCGCAGGAAGAGATTTCCCGCATTCTGCCAGCGCGGCCGCAGTACGTTGTGACTACCTCTGAGTTCGGCGACGTCAAGGCCCGGCTGGCCGTATTGGAGAACCGACGCAAGGTGGTCGATCAGAAAGAAGGAAACAAACCTAGCCTGCGCCGCACTTCTTCACCCGACAAGAGCGGCAAAGACACGAAGAATGACGATGATCGTCCGACTCTGAAGCGCAGGCCCGATTCGCAGGACCAGTAAACAAAACCAAGTTCGTCGTTGACCGGCGGCTGCGGCCGCCGGTTTTGTTTTGGCTGCCTCGCGTGCCGGACTGAGGTGGTGGTGCACACGAGATTCTTCGCGGACTGAGGTCCGCTCAGCATGACGACATGTAGTAGGAGGTTGCTCTGAAATTGTCCCATGCCGGATATTTTCAAACCTGCTGGACCTAAGCTCTTGCGCCCGAAGGTTGCTTTTTCGAGGCCTCAATCCGGCCGAGAAGAACTTTCATCAATTCCAGTTCGGATTCTGAATCGGCGGGGAATTGGGCGGTAGCCCAGGTCGCTGCTAGCGGACGCGGCGCTCCCGGGAACCGTGCCTCAATTGCATGCAGACTTGGCTGGAGTTTCCCGACGACCACAGCCACGCCGTCGGCATTCACTTCCGGCAGTAACAGGGCGAAGCGGTCTCCGAGATAGCGACAAATCACGTCGTTGTTGCGAAGGGTGGATTTTAGCACGGCCGCCACGCGTCGGAGCACTTCGTCTCCCGCCTCAACTCCAAGGCTGGCGTTGATCTCGCGAAAGCCGCGCAGGTCGAGCATTACCAGGCCGAACTCTTTTTTGTGACGGCGCGCCCGGGGAATTTCTTTCGCCATCGCGTTGTGAAAATAGCGCTGGTTGTAAAGACCGGTGAGGGAATCCAGGTTGGCGACACGGCGCAATTCTTCGGAGAGCTGCACGTTGCGGGCAGCGGTGGCGCAGACGTCGGCGGCGGCCTGCCCAATGGTGCGATCGTCGGAGCTGAAGAAATTTGCCTTCGGGTGCCCCAGGACCAGGGCTCCCATAAGTTCTCCCAGGGAGACGAAAGGCGCACACAGCTCTGCTCCGGAATCAGGGAAGCAGGCCGGCCAGTCAGGACGATTGGCGAGGTCGTTGGCGACAGCGAGTGAGCGCTGCGAAAAGGCTTCCGCTAATAATCCTCTTTGGCGCGATGCCAGGAGGCGTTCCAGTTGGACTTCGGCCGAGCCCGAAGAAGCTGCAATCGAGAGATGCCCCTCGGCCGGGGTGAGCACGATGGCGATCATGGTTCCCTCAAAGGTGTCCGAGATCAGGTCCAGCAACATGTTGAAGAACTGCTGCGTGTCGTGGGCGGCGGCGGCGGAGCGCGCAATAAGGTTGATAATTTCAATTTGCCGGATGCGGCGCAGGTCGGCGGAGTAGAGGCGAGCGTTTTCCAGGGCAATGGAGGCCTGACCGGCAAACACCGAAAGCAAGCCAATAGCGTCAGGTCCGAACGGGTCGACCTGCTCACTACTGATTTCCAGCACGCCCAGCACGTGTTGCCGCACCAGCAGAGGAAGTGCCAGGACGCTCCTGGCGGCCGGGTCTTCAATGCGGTGGCGAGTTTCCTTGCTGACGTCAGGGACATAGAGAGGAGCACGGGTGAACGCGACCCAGCCGGGGAGCGATTCTTTGCCGATAGGCAGGCGAGCTCCCGGGCTGGCATCGCCGCTTTGCGCACGGCAATAAAGTTCCTCATTCTCCACCAGGTAAACAGCGCTGCGCGACGCGCCGAAATAGTTGCGCGCGACCAGCAGCATGTGGTGGAGGACTGTGTCCGAATCCAGGCTAGAGAGGATCATCTGGGTGGCCTGCTGGAGGACAGCCACTTCGCGGACGCTCGGGTGGACTTGGGGCACGAGTTCTCCTCAGGAAAAATTCTGACGCATTATAAGGCGTATATATCCTCCCCCTGAGTTTTCGGCAAGGTCTTGAATCTAAAGAGTTGCTTTTTGCACAGAATGCAAAACCTCCTGGCGGTGGCCGGGGGATTGACCTGCTGAAACAGGGCCGCGCGGGCTTAACTGAGGCCGTGCCGGAGCTAGGGACCATGTGGACAGTGGGGTTCACCTACTTTGGTTCATTGCCCCTAGGAGAAGACGGAAGTAAGATTCTCTTTGCCGAAGTCGAAGAGTGTTCTTCGCCACTCCGGGTTTTGGAGCAATCGCATGATTCGCTGGAATTCTTACTCCGCGGAGCGTTTTCTTAAGTTCGAGCAACTATCGGGAACGGAATCCGAAAGGATGACCCGTCGTCAGGCAAAGGATCAGGGGATACGGCCATGAGTTTCCTGGAGCGGGTTTTGAGGGCACTGTGTCCGCATCGGTTCAGTTGGCCCCGGATAGGAGTGGATGGCCGCGACTACCAAGTTTGCCTGATTTGCGGAACCGCATACGCGTACGATTGGAGTACGATGCGACGAACCAGCCTGCTGACCCCCGTCGACAGTCCCGCCGGAGCCGCCGACGGAAGCAAGCATCGCTAACGACGGCCTCCGCCTAGAGGATACGGTGGAGAAAAGATTTGTGCGCCCTACGGATGCCTAGGTTCCGCTGGAGCCAATTTCAGGATTTCCTGCAAGAGTTCGGACTGCCGCGTCTGACGCACCAGACGGGCACGGCGGTCGGCTTCGGTTGGATCGGCACCGCACTCCTCGGTGCGGTACTCGTCCAGCCGCTCCAGCACCGCGATGCCCCGAAGCTCGTCGAACAAGCACTGCAGTCTTTTCTGCCTTCCCCACATCATGGTCTGCCTACCTACTCTCCTGGCCGAGACTACAACGGCCTCTGCGCACGTGCCTGCAAAATAATATTCCGCTTGAAATGGGTCGCCCGAAGGGGTTGGGGGCAAGTGAACTCGGGCTGAATTGTGCGGAATAGTAACTCTTCCTTCTGGGAAGTCAAGAGGAATCTAGGATGCCGAACATTAAGATTGGCCAGAGCCGATGAATTCCTCCACCCATGCAGGCTTGCCGGGAGAGCAAAACCAAATAATTTTTTGGTTGTGCGGAATCACCGTAGGGTCATAACGTTGACTTTAAAGCGAGGGTGGCATGAACTCCGGCGCTGAGAGATCGTCGGACAGCACATTCTGGAAAGAACTTTACGACGCCGCTCATGCCCGCCCGCTGAGGCGGGTAGCGATTCCGCTCGTTCCACCTGCTGGGCACTGACTTCCACTTCCGCCAGCCCCTGCAACCGCTCCCCGCTCTCGTCGAAGCTCACCGGCGCGGCCGCGCTCGCCGTCATGCGCAGAACGGGGTTAGCACTAAAGTGACGCCCAAAACCAGACTCTTCCCCAACTGTGAAGCCGTGCCCTCCTCGATATTTGGAAGACGAAGATTCCGCTCTCACATTCAAAAGAGCGTTCTGGTTTTTAGGCGCAATAGCGATCAACCAGACTGCGGATCATGGCGAGAAACCGGGACACCGGCTCGGCTTTGTGGAGGAAGGCGTCGATGTTCCGCATCGATTCGGGTGAGCCTCCGGAATACAGAAGGACGGGCACATCGGGCTTACTTTGCTTGAGTTGACGGGCGAGGTCGGTTCCGGAAGGGCCTTGTAGCATGTGATCGGCCACTACCAGGCAGACGGGATTTTCGCGAAACAGACTGATGGCGTGGGCCCGAGTAGAGGCGGTTAATACGGAATAACCATCTTTCTCCAGGATTTTTCTGCGTAGCTCACTCTGCGTTTCATCATCTTCGACACACAGGATGACAAGCTTCTTGGCGCCTTTGGCACCTTGAAACTCTGAAGTTTGAGCCCGGAGGACATTGCTTCGCGTCAAAGCCATCACCCCAGAGGGGGGTAGTCTAGCGAGGATGATACTAGTGTTCCATACAGTACATTCTGTAGGGTACACCTCTACGCTCGTTCCGAGAGGGAACCAAATTGTGAAGAAAAAAAAGCGGCAAACCCTACGCTTCCGCAGTCTTTGAGAGTTTCGCCCCCTGTCACTTAATTTGCCCACCTGCCATGAATCGCGCCAACCATCGTCGCGACATCAACCGGCTTGACCAGGTAGTCATCAACCTCGGCGGCAAAGCCTGTAATGCGGTTTCCAGGGCCGGATAGCCGGTCAGGGCTTTTTCTTCCAATATGGGCGGCAAGGTTGGCCGAATGCTTTCTTCATCGTCCACGAAGAGAAGACGCCCACGAGTTATTTTTCTTGACAGTCATAGGAAGAGTCCCGGGAGTGGAGGGCTGCGGTCGGGGAGTGTAGCCGGGCGGTGCCGGGAGGGCGATATACGGTAAACACAGTCGAAATCGGAGTAAAGAGCGTCAGAGGGAATTAGAGAGACAATCCGCGGCGGCTATAAGGTACTGAGTCTGCAGGCTAAATTGTGTGGAGGCGGGTTGGAGACCCGCCTCCACACAGATCCCGCCCCTGAACGGACAAAGGCCCGTCGCCACAACTCTACAGGCTAGGCTGCTGCGGTTGCCTTCGCTTCCGCCTCGACCGTGTAGACGAGAACGGCTTTCTTTCCGCCCTTGGCCACGCTGGCGTGGATGGAGTTGAGGTTAACGCCCTTGGCTGCCAATTTATCGAGACAGTCGGCCAGAGCGCCAGGCTTGTTGGACAGCTCGCATTCTTCTGCGCTCGTCTCACGGAAAGAGATTCTGGCCGCGTCCAGCGCCTTCCTGGCCCGTCGGGCGTCGTCAACCACGAGCTCTATGGAGCCTCCGGCGCCCTGAGCAGTTCCGAGTAAAGCGAGAATATTTACCTTCGCGTCACCGAGCGCTCTTGCGATCCCGGCAACTGCGCCGGGCCGGTTCTCTACAGAAATTGTGAATTGCTTAGTCTTCGCCATAACGAGTACCTCCTCGTGTGGCGAGAGATTATACCCCTGAGCAGGCAAGGGGGAGCGGTTATTTGACGCGGGTTTTGGGCTCTCCTGCGGACCGAGATTTCCGCGCCGTCCGGAACTCGGCAGCCGACGCCATCATGCAGGGCTGCTTCGAAGCGTGGTAATCTGGCTGCCCCAGACCGGCCCCACGATAGGCGGGAGCTTGGGTCGTAAGTCTTGCGGCACGGGTGAAAATCATCTGCAGGGAGGCAAGGTATGCCAAAGTTTCTGATCGAGCGGGAACTGTCCGACGCGGGGAAGTTGTCGCCTCAGCAGCTTCAGGCTGTGGCGCAGAAATCCTGCTCGGTTTTGCGCAGTATGGGGCCTCAAATTCAGTGGGTGCAGAGTTACGTTACCGACAACAAAATCTACTGCGTTTACCTCGCCGAGAACGAACAGGCAATTCGGGAGCATGCAAAGCAGGGCGGGTTTCCGGTGCATCGAATTTCGGAGATTCGGACGATGATTGATCCCACTACAGCCGAGAATCACAAGGCCTGAGAAACGGCAAGGGCGAAGACGCCAAGCTGACACCGTGGGGATCAAAAGATAATTAAAGCCGCGGTGGAAGTAGCGGGTTTTGGTTATGGATCGGGTAATCTGGAGTTACGCAGCCTGTTTAGGAGCCAAGTCGGCGACGGCAGAAGTTGGCTCTGGCGCTTCGTCAACAATCCTCATTTGGCGCCAGTCGTAGGCAAATTCTTTGCCGCAATCCAGACAAACAACATAGGTTCCCGTGAGGGAAGCAGCTGCGCTGCGGCGCGCTGCAGAGCGGGTCGTAATCGGAAAAGTAAGACTAGTATGCCAACAACCGAAGAAAGCATCGAGCAACCTGGAAACCATACCTAACCTCCCCAGAACGTGGGTCTCGCTGGCCGTCTCACCGCAGCGGAGCAGCCGCTTTGGCCGGGTCCTGTGCCGGCCCTAGGTTGCTGCCACCTGGCCAACAGCGACTTAAAGCCCTGCATTTATTATGAAAAACAGCTTCTACTCTGGCCAGCTACTTAGATTACATTGGTAACCAAGAAGTTTCTATTGCACGACAGTGGGGGAGCGCCTGAGTGGTCAAGAAAGCCCGGTCCAAGCAAAGAGTAACACTCGGAAATGCGTGGGACACTTCGGGTTAACCGGAATATTAAAACGGGAATTAGACGGGTTCGGGACCTGCTTTTTTCTTCTGGCACTTAGCCATGATGGCGGATCGGAGGCGGCCGCGGAGGTCTTCGGGAAGTTCGTAGAGCTGGGAGTCACGGTAAATTTCGATGGTCTTCTTGGTGGTATCACAGACGACGTAGCAGTTGTGGCACCAAGACAGGTGATCTTCGAGTTCAGCGCGGGTGCGGGCGTCCAGGACGCCGTCGAGGTAGTTGGTTAGCTCTTGCAGAAACTCAGAGCATTTCACTGTGTGCCATCTCCGCCAACATCGCGTTTTTGAAAGTAGCGGCTGAGCCGCTCGCGCAGCTGCAAGCGAGCTCGCAGCAACCGCGACTTGACTGCCGGAATGCTGAGGTCCAGAGCCTCGGCTGCTTCCTCGGTCGACAAACCCTCCACATCGCGCAGTACAAAAACCGTCCGGAAGCTCGGAGGAAGCCCCTGGATGGTCTTCGTCAAAATGTCATGCAGCTCGGACTGGCTGTAGAGCTGCTCAGGATTGGGCGACCAATCCGCGACCTCGCGAGGAACCGAGTCATCCTCGGTCTTGACGTCCTCGTCGAGCGATACCATGCGCTCGGGCCGACGACGGCGCAACTTCATGAGCGCCTCGTTGACCGCGATACGCACCAGCCAGGTGTAAAACTTCGACTGACCCTGGAACTGTCCCAGGTTCTGATAAGCCTTCAGGAATGCGTCCTGCACCACATCTTCCGCGTCTTCGCGGTTCTGTGTAATGTGCTGCGCGATGCGAAACACATTCCGGTCGTAGCGTTTGACCAGTTCTTCAAACGCCGCGACGTCGCCGCCCTTGGCTGCCTGAACCAGCGCCAGTTCATCACTGACGGGCTCACTCACTCTTGGTTGGATGGTTCCCATTCTTCCGCCGATTCAACAATTTTGGGCCGCGCGGCCAAAAGGAAAGGGTATTGTAATCGGGAATCCGGCCTTGTGCCCATTTGTCTTTTGACGTAGGAAACTCACAAGCGTTTGCGGTAACGTGCGAAATGACGCGGGGTCCACCAAGGTACACGGTGGTAACCTCGGCGTAATGCGCAAGTGCCGTATAATCAATCACTGAACTCGGGCGCTTGGGAGAAGGCGCGGGACGGGTGAGAATCCTGTCCTCAGACCAGCTGATTGGTTTTCAGGAATGGCGGAAAGAAAAATCGAACAACTCGTAGAACGCGTGATCTCCGAGGTAGTGGAGAGCCATCTCCCGCAGCTGCGGACCGATATCACGCGGCGGGTGCTGGCGGAGCTCAAACCTCAGCTAGGCGGAGCCGAAGAAAGTAAGCCTGGCCCCAATCATCTGCTGAAGGCAGTTTCCGCAATTCATAGCGCGACGACGCAACGGGACGTACTTCGCGGGTTGCTGGACAATGCGGTTCAGTATTGCGGGCGGGCGGCGCTGTTCGTCGTCAAAGGCGGGATGGCAGGTGGCTGGCAAGGGCGCGCGTTTGCCAACAACGACGCCATCAAGGATTTTGCGCTGGATGCAAATTCGGGGCTGGTGGCGCGGGTGTTGGGCGGGCACACGGCACTCTCAGGCAATGCTTCGGAGATGGACCAAAGATTTATTGCCGAATTCGGGCCGCCCGCAGACGGAAAGTGTGTATTGCTGCCGCTTCTGCTCCGGGAAAAAGTGGCAGCGCTGATTTATGCGGACGCGGGACCCGATCGCGAAAGCCGGCTTGACGCCTCTGCGCTGGAGTTGCTGGTGCTGACTACGGGGACGTGGCTGGAAGTCGCTTCCCTGCGCAAGACCGCGCCCAAGGAAGGGGCGTCAGGCGGCGCGGAGAAGAAGGAAGCGCCGGTGGCACACGCGTCGGCAGCGCATGCTGCGCCGTCATTTGCAGATCCGTTCGCGGCGCACGCGCCAGCATTTAGCAAGGCTGCGCCTGCGTCCTCGGCTGCTGTCCACGTTGAGGCGGAGCCTGCACCCAGTGACGCTGCCGGTGATCAGTTTGCCGGGTTGCCGCCTGAGGAGGCGGATGTTCACCGGAAAGCGCAAAGGTTCGCACGGCTGCTGATTGACGAGATTAAGCTTTATAACCAAGCCAAAATGGCGGAAGGCCGCAAGAGCAAAGATCTTTACGACCGGTTGAAGGAAGACATCGACAAGAGCCGCTCGACCTATTCGAAGCGCTACGGGAATACGGTGGCAGCTTCCGGGAACTATTTCAACCAGGAATTGGTCCGCAGCCTTGCGGAAGACGATGTGACTCTTCTGGGCAGCAACTTTAAGCGATAAACTAGTGTCAGTGTGAGTTGGCGCAGGTTGGTCCTGGTCCAGGTACTCTCAATTGTAGGCAGTGTTCTGCTGTTGTTTTCTTTCCCCGCGCTTGCCCAGCAATCGGCGGCGACGACCCAGTCTGGGAAAACCATTTCCTCCTCGAAGGCTGCTGGCAAGCGGGCTACAAGACCGACTCCCAGAAAAAAGAAAAAGAAGAAGCAAGTGAGTTCGCGGCGAGCGCGGCGAATTCACCAGGCATTTGTAAAGTCCGCCGATCTGCGGCCCATGGCTCGACAACTGCTGCCGAACCGCACTCCGGCGGCCTACGCCGGGGTGGAAGGTTACGCGCGGCGGCATAACAACGAAGACGCGGGAGCGCTGGCCTGGCTGGTGCTTGGGTATGCGTATACGCTGGATCACAACTATCTGAAGGCGGTCGCCCCTCTGCAGCGGGCGAAGGTGCACGCGGGCGATCTGGGCGAATACGTCGCATATTACCTGGGCACGGCTTACATGCAGACGGGCAGGAGCTTGGAGGCGCTGGCAACACTGCGCGATTTCGAGGTGAAATATCCTGACTCTCTGCTGATTAAAGACACTCACGTGGTGTATGCAAGCGCCTTGCTGCAGCAGAATCGGGCTGCAGAGGCAGTGGCGCTTCTGGAAAAAGACCGGCAGCCGCCACGGGCAGACGTGGAATGGAACCTCGGACGTGCGTACGAGGCTGCGAGCGAGACGAGCAAAGCAGTCACCGTTTTCCAAAATTTGTATCTGGCGATGCCACTGTCCGGTGAAGCCGATGCCGCGGCGGCTGAATTAAAGAAATTCTCGGGGGCAGCGCCGCCTATGACATGGGAGCAGAAAAAAATCAGAGCGGACCTGCTGGCCAAGGGCCGACGCTATGCCGACGCCGCCACTGAATATCGCGAATTCATGAACGAGGTGAGCCCCGAGGCGCGCGCTGTTGTGCAACTGGCTTTGGCCAGCGCGCTGCTGAAGAGCGGACGAGGGAAAGACGCCAAGCAGGTTCTGGAGTTGCTGAAAGACACGACCGGAGAGGTGAACGCGCAACGAATCTACCTGCTGGGCGAAGTTGCGCGCGCGTCCGATGATGAAGATGGCTTTCTCAAGAACCTGACGCAGCTTCGGCAAGACGCGCCGACTAGTCCGTGGCTGGAACAGGCACTGCTTTCAGCCGGCAACATTTTCCTATTGAAGCGCAATTACGATCGCGCGATTGACGCCTATCGAGAGATGCAGGAGCGCTTTCCCAACGGAGGGCGCGCAGCTTATGCACATTGGAAGGCGGCGTGGCTGACGTTGCGTCAGGGCAGGAAGGAAGACGCTAAGAAAGCGTTCGAAGACCAGATTGCGCTGTATCCATCGTCTAATGAGGTGCCGGCGGCGCTTTACTGGCGCGCGCGCCTGGCGCGTGAGGACGGGGATCTAGCGATGGCGCGCGCGTTCTATCAGAAAATCTCCGACCGGTTCCGCAACTACTATTACGCCGACCTGTCACGTAAGGAATTAGCGGCGCTCAATGCTACGGGCGAGCCGCAGCAGTACGCCCTGCTCGATAAAATTTCTCCGATCGATGCCAAGCCCGCGGAACTGGAAGATGACGACGCTCCGGCCGATAATTTGCGGGTTCAGAAAGCCCAGCTGCTGGGAAATGGAGGTTTGGTAGAACTGGCGGCGCGCGAATTACAAGCTGCCTCCCAGGAAGAGAAAGGGGCCTGGGTTGCGCCGGAGACGGCGCGTCTTTATCTGCAGAATCAGCAGTTCAATCTGGGAATAGAAGTGATGAAGAAAGCAGTGCCGAACTACTTTGCCATGGATATTCCGGCGCTGCCACGGTCGTATTGGGAAGCCCTGTTTCCACGCCCCTACTGGGCGGATCTGAAGCGGTATTCGACGCAAAACCGGTTGGATCCCTTCCTGGTGGCGTCACTGATCCGGCAGGAGTCGGAATTCAATCCGGGCGCCGTCTCGCATGCCAACGCGCTGGGGTTGATGCAGTTGCTGCCTAATACGGGGAAGAAGGTGGCCAAGGAAGCAAAGCTGCGCCATTTCAATGCCACCCAGCTATTCGTACCGGGAGTGAATTTGCAGCTCGGCACGCGGTATTTCCGGAGCATGGTGGATAAGTTCGGCTCCTTCGAGTACGCGCTGGCCGCTTACAATGCCGGTTCGGACCGGGTGGAGGACTGGTTGTCGGCAGGGAATTATCGGGACCCGCAGGAATTTGTCGAGTCTATTCCGTTTACCGAGACGCGCGAGTACGTGCAGGCTATCCTCAGGAATACCAGCGTGTATAAGCAACTGTACGGGAATCCTTAGGGCAGTGATGACTGGACGCGAGGTCCTTCGCAGGCTTTGCACCTGCTCGTGACGGCAAGGTGTGTGTGGTGATAAGCGCGGCTCCGGAGCTTCGCTCTGGATGGACGGGGAGGCCCGTCCCCGCACGAGCTTACTCATCCTTGTCAGTCATTGTCATTCCGTCAAGCGGAGCGAGGAATCTGCTTTTCTTGTATTCGCCACGAACAGCAGATTCCTCACCGGCGAAAAAGCCGTTTGAATGACAAGCGTTAGGGTGGCCCACGGCGAAAGACAGAAATCCTTCGCTTCGCTCAGTGACGATATGTAACAGATCGGCGTTGTTATGTCTGGCAGGATTTGCTGCATTTTTACCTTTTCCACCGGCGTCCGCCAGATAGAATCTTCCGAGCCTTTCTGAATTTCCAACTTCCAACAAACACGCAAGCCAAAGAAGCAAAAAAGAAGGAGGAATGCAATGACACGTGCTAGCAAGCCGATTCCCGAGGGATTTCATTCCGTCACTCCAAGCCTCATAGTGAGGAATGCCGCCCAGGCGATTGATTTTTACAAGCGGGCGCTCGGGGCGCAAGAGCTCATGCGAATGACTGGTCAGGACGGCAAAGGCATCATGCATGCCGAACTCAAGATTGGTGATTCCATCATCTTTCTATCCGACGAATCTCCCCAATCCCATGCCAAGTCGCCGCAGACCCTGGGAGGGTCAACGACCGTGCTGAATGTTTACGTGCCTGACGTGGATACCAGCTTCCGCCAAGCTGTGAGTGCCGGTGGGAAGGAAACCATGGCAGTCGCAGATATGTTCTGGGGTGATCGATACGGAACGTTCGTCGATCCTTTTGGCTACACCTGGGGTTTAGCCACACACAAGGAGGACCTATCTCCCCAGGAGATGACGGAAAGGACGAAAGCGTTTTTCGCTAGCGTGCAGCAACAGAGGAAATCGGCTTAGGCGTTTCGGCTAAGGTGAGCTGCACTCCGTGCAGCTCACCCTCAGTCCTGAGGATTGTCAAAGCAACGGTTGCGCACTCCAGATTCTTCGCTTCGCTCGGCATGACAGGGTTCTTTGGGAGGTGAGCAGCGGTAGCACACTGTTGGAGCGCAGCTGCTGCTCTGCTTTCTCCTACGGCCAGATGCCGCGCACGCGCGTGGCAGTCGCGACGCGGTCGATGGCCAGGATGTAGGCTCCGGTGCGCATGTCGGCGTCGTATTTCTTGGCCGTCGCGTGGACATCGGTGAAAGCCTTCACCATGACCCGCTCCAAGCGACGATTGACGTCGTCTTCATCCCAGAACAACTCTTGAAGGTCCTGAACCCATTCGAAGTACGAGACTGTGACACCACCGGCGTTGGCGAGGATGTCGGGGATCACCATGATTCCGCGCTCGTGGAGTACCGCGTCGGCGTCGGGCGTGGTGGGACCGTTGGCCGCTTCGGCAACGATGCGTGCCCGGATGCGGTCCGCGTTATCCAAGGTGATTTGATTTTCCAGCGCGGCGGGAATGAGGATGTCGCACTGAAGTTCGAGGATGGCTTGGCCGTCGATGGGCTCACTGTCTGGGAAATTGACCACTGAGCCGGTTTTCACCTTCTGCTGCAGCAACTCGGGAACGCGCAGGCCTGCGCGATTGAGGATGCCACCGCGGGAGTCGCTCACTGCGATGATTTTTGCGCCTTGCCGAGAGAGCAATTCCGCGGCGATGCTGCCGGCATTGCCGAAGCCCTGGATGGCTACGGTGGCACGGTCCAGGCTGATCCCCATAACTTCACAGGCAGAGCGAATCACGAACCAGCAGCCACGGGCCGTAGCCTCATTACGGCCAAAGGAACCTCCCAGGAAAGTCGGTTTTCCAGTCACCACGCCAGGAGCGCTGCTGCCGTGGGTCATGCTGTAGGTGTCCATGATCCAAGCCATGACTTGCGAGTCGGTGTAGACGTCAGGGGCAGGGATGTCCTTGTCCGGGCCGATGATGGGGGAAATCTCGTAGGCGTAGCGGCGAGTCAGGTGCTCCAGTTCGTTTTTGGAGAGCTTGTGGGGATCGCAGACAATTCCGCCCTTGGCGCCACCGAAGGGAATGTTGACGATGGCGCATTTCCAGGTCATCCAGGAGGCGAGCGCTTTGACTTCGTCGAAAGTGACGTTGGGATGATAGCGAATTCCACCTTTGCAGGGGCCGCGCACGCTGCTGTGCTGAACTCGGAAACCTTCGAAGACTCGGAGCGAACCGTCATCCATCTTTACAGGCAGCGAGAGGGATAATGCGCGGCGAGGGCGGCGCAAGACCTCGCGCAGGCCGGGGTCAAGGTTGCTCCTTTCCGCGGCGGTGTCGAACTGGCGCATGGCAATGCGAAAAGAATTAAGATCCTCGGTCGCTTCGACGGGTGCAGACATAGCCGTAACTCTCTGAGTCGCCATTGTTTAGGTCTCCTTTGGGGGATGGCTGATTGTTGAGTTTTTGATTGTTGATTGAGGGGAGGGTAGGTTTGCTTTGCCGCTGTGGAAAACCTGACAAGCCGAGTTCGCGCTGGTTCATACCCCACCTCACGAGTGGAAGCAGTTGCAGTTACGCGCGCCGTGTCGTTGTGGGATGGGAAGGGCTGGGTCGGCTTACGTCCTCTCAGGGAAGATGGAGACGGAAACGGACCGACAGAAGTGGCCTTATCTTGAGCCCCGGTGCGGACGTCCCACAACGTCCGCCGGAGGGAGTTATACACCCGGAAGGAGGAGGGAAGTCAACCGAAGGGAGGGAACTCGGCTGACAGCTCAGCGACGGACGGGTTCATAGACCCGTCCCCACTCAAACCGGGTGTCCCGCCCACGCCGGGGAACGAAGGATGCCCTCCGGACAGCCGGCAAGATGCCGGCGCTACCTCAGGCTTACTGGCCGCTGACTTTTTCGTGGGCAGGGGCTTTGGTGAAGAGAATTTCGAAAACCAGCAGGCCTGCACCTACGACAATCGCGCTATCGGCGACGTTAAAGGCAGGCCACTGGTACTGGCCGACGTAGAAGAGCAAGAAATCCACTACATGGCCGCTGACCAGGCGATCCCAAAGATTGCCCAGGGCGCCCCCGAGAATAAGTGCGAGTCCAACTCCGGTGGTGGTCATGGCGTGACTGTTTTTCCAGAGCAAAGCGGAGACGATCACCAGGGCGACCAGCGAGAACAGGACCAGGACGGCAATCTTCCATTCCGAAGGGGAGTCGGCGAAGAGACCGAAGGCGGCGCCACGGTTTTCCACGTGGGTAAGGCGGAAAAAGCCCGGGATGACGCTGATGCTGTCGTGCAGCAGGATGCTTTTTTCGATGGTGAGCTTGGCCAGACGATCCAAGAGCAGCACAAAAAAGGCGATCAGAAAGTGGTACTTGCGCATGGCGTGTTGAGTCATCTGGGCTGGGGTGTTTACTCCTCGAGAAAATCAAAATGCAGCATAACAGTTCTTTCGCCCCGCCGGGGCCGGGCCAAGGCGTTACTCTCCCTACCCACGGCTTGCGCCGTGGGCTTTAATCTGCCGCTTCGCGGCTGGAGGCCAGACGCGCCTTGCTGGCAGAAACGCAGTTTCCCGCGTCTAGAGTGAGACGGGACAAACCCCGTCTCTACCATAAGATTACTAGACTACTCGTCGGTGTTCCCGGTTTCGATCTCTCTTAAGACGGCGCTGCAGCGTTCGCAAACCGATGGGTAAGCTTTATCCTCGCCTACATGCTCGGAATAATTCCAGCAGCGTTCGCACTTCTTGCCCTCTGCTTTGCTCACTTGCACCGTGACGCCGCCCGTTCCATTACCCGAGGCGCCCTGCTCTAAGTTGACGGCCGATACGATAAAGAGGTAGCGCAATTGATCCCGATAACGCGCAAGCACAGAGTAGACCGGGCCGGCGGCCGAAAGCCTTACCTGAGCTTCCAGGCCGGAGCCGATCAGGTCCTTGTTGCGGGCTTCCTCCAGCGATTTCAAGACCTCACCGCGGACGGCCAGTAGCGTAGACCAGTCTTCCTTCTGCTCCTTGTCTTCACGCGGGGCGGCACCAAGGATGTCTGCCGGCATGGGGAAGCGGGTGAGGTGCACGCTTTCGGTGCGTTCCGCCATCTTCGGCAAGTGTTGCCAGACTTCTTCGCAGGTAAAACTCAAGATCGGCGCTAATAGCCCCGCCAGGGTTTCGCCGATCAGCCAGATTGCGGTCTGGGCCGAGCGACGCGCCCGTGACCAGGGTGTGAACGTGTAGAGGCGATCCTTGAGCACGTCGAAATAAAAGGCACTGAGGTCGGCCACAAATTGATTTACGCCCTGGTAGATCTTGTGGAAAGCAAACTCCTCGTACCAGCGCTGGATCTGATCGTTCAAGTCGGCGGTTTGCCGCAGCATGAACTGATCGATTGCCTGCATTTGATCAAACGGAACGCGGTGCTTTTGCGGATCGAAGTCGTAAAGATTCCCGAGCACATACTTGAATAGGGAATTGCGAATCTTGCGGTAGATCTCCGCGTTGCTCTGCATCAGGCGCTCGGAGCCGATCACGTCTTCGCGGAAATCCACGGAGGCCACCCATAAGCGCACGATTTCGCCGCCCAGGCGGTTGGCGATGTCGACCGGATCCACATCGTTCCCTTTGGACTTCGACAGGGCGCGGCGTTCTTCGTCGAGGGTCCAGCCGGGACTGGTCACCATGCGATACGGGGCGCTGCCCCTGTACCCCATGGAGCAGAGCAGGGAAGAATGAAACCAGCCGCGGTATTGGTCTCCTCCCTCCAGATACAAATCGGCAGGCCAGGGCAGGTCAGGTTCGTGACCGAGGACGGCGGCGTGGCTGGAGCCGGATTCGAGCCAGACATCAAGGATGTCAGTTTCCTTCTCGAATTTTGTTCCGCCACAACTGGGACACTCGGTCCCGGGCGGAACGAGAGCATCAGCTGCAGAGGTGTACCAAGCATCGGCTCCGGCGCGCGCGAAGAACTGCACGACGGCATTATTGATTTTCGGATCGTTCAGCGGTTTGCCGCAGCGTTTACAGAGAAAGACGGCGATGGGCACACCCCAGACGCGCTGTCGCGAGATGCACCAGTCAGGACGGGTGGCAATCATGTTGGCGATGCGTTCTTCGCCCCATGCCGGGTCCCACTTCACCTTCTTGATCTCTTCCAGAGTAAGGCTGCGAAGAGTGCCGCCTTTCATGGGAGTCTCCATAGAGATGAACCACTGCTCGGTGGCGCGGAAGATGATCGGATTGTGGCAGCGCCAGCAGTGGGGATAAGAGTGCTCCAGGCTCTCAGTGTGGAGGAGAACGCCACGAATCTTCAGCAACTCGACGATGGGCTTGTTCGCGTCGAAGACCTTCTTGCCATCGTATTCCGGCAAGCCATTGTGGATCACGCCGGACGCGTCCACCTCGCAGGTGGGATCGAGTTTGTACCTGGTGCCGGTGTAAAAATCTTCTGCACCATGGGCGGGAGCGGTGTGGACGACACCAGTACCGGTGTCCATGGTCACGTAGTCGGCCAGCACCCCTAGAACCTTGCGGCGCTCCCAGGGTAGGAAGGGATGGTAGAACCATGTATTTTCCAGAGCACGGCCGGGTATTCGCGCTATCAGCTTGGCGTCAGGGAAACCGCATTTTCCCGCAGTGGCCTGGGACAGGCGCTCGGCCACGATGAAGATGTCTTTGTCAGTCTCCAGCGCGACATATTCCTCATCGGGATGGAAGGCGACGGCCATGGATGCGGGGAGGGTCCATGGTGTGGTGGTCCAGATAATCGTAGAGATCGGTTTTCCGCCCTGGATCCGTCGGTCGGCCAACTGAGGGTCAATGGTGCGCGGGTCAGATTGCAGGCGGTACTTGACCCAGACCGTCGGGCTGACATGGGTTTCGTACTCGACTTCGGCTTCGGCCAGCGCGGTTTCGTCGTGGATGCACCAGTAGGTCGAACGCAGGCCCTTGTAGACGAATCCATTCTCGAAGAACTTGTAGAAGATATCCATCACCACTGACTCATATTGCGGAGTCATAGTGGAGTAAGGCTGCTCCCAGCGGCCAAAGACGCCGATTCGTTTGAACTGGGAACGCTGGAGATCGAGAAACTTCTCGGCATATTTGCGACATTCCAGGCGGACAGCCTCGGGCTTCATCTGCAACTTTTTGCCGCCGAGCATCTGGTCTACCTTGTTTTCGATGGGCAGGCCATGGCAGTCCCAACCAGGAACATAAGGAGCGTCAAAACCCGCCATGGTTTTGGATTTCACAATGAAATCCTTAAGACATTTGTTCATGGCGGTGCCGAGGTGGATCGGACCATTGGCGTAAGGCGGACCATCATGCAGGACGTAAGTAGGCGCGCCCTGACGGGCTTGACGAATGCGCTCGTAGACGTGCATCTGCTCCCAGCGGGCCAGCAGTTTGGGCTCGTTCTGCGGCAGATTGGCCTTCATGGGGAAGGCGGTCTTGGGCAGATTGATAGTGGATTTCAGGTCGAGCGGCACTCGCTTGCTTTCTCCCAAATGATTGATTTTTTTCATTATAGAGAAGGGGGCAAACTAACGTCCATTGAACCTTTGGCATGGTTCGAAAGGTATGTCACGAGAGGGACTTGGTAATACACTAAGAATTCAGCTGAAAAGCGTGTACAATTTTCATCTAAAGATGTGGATTCTGGCATCTAACCGCAAGTCAAGCAACAAACCGGCAGCCCGCCGCTCACCGCATTTGGTAGCCGCAGCCTTCCGGAAAAACAATAGATAAGAGTGCGGCAACAGCGGAGAAGCAACTTGGCAGGGTTCGTGCTCATCCTTTACAGAAGCACGGCGGTTGGTTCCGTCTGCTGAAAGAAAGAGAAAACGAACTCGGGTCGAAACTCTATGGCGACACAGGACATGAAATTGCGCACCACCGGCCAACCCGAATTGAATTTGCTTCTCCCCCAGGACGCCGAGAAGCCGCTCTGGAAGTCTCTCTTTCAGAACATCGATGATCTTGTTTTCCCGAAGAAACTCCCACCGTTGAAGCTAACTTCTCGGCCCGAACCGGTACGCGACATCTGGGGTTTCTACAATTACTCGAAACGCGGCGCTTACGGTTCGACCATAGTGCACACCATTGCGATTGTCGCGATCATTGGTTTGTCGCTGTTGGGCCGTCGCGTAGTGGAGGAAGTTAAGAAACACGAGACGGTGACCCTGATCGCGCCCTCGGAAGATATTCCGCCCATGCAGCCAGCCAAGACGCAAGTGGGCGGCGGTGGCGGCGGTGGTGACCGGGATGTCTTTAAGGCTCCCAAGGGACGGCTGCCTAAGCTGGCGATGGAGCAGATTACGCCTCCCCAGATCGTGGTACGCAACGATCATCCGAAGTTGACGGCCGAGCCAACTGTCGTCGTTCCTCCGCAGATTAAGCTGGCGAGCAACCTGCCTACGCTGGGCGATATAACCTCGCACCTGCCTTCCGGACCGCCTTCGAATGGCACTGGGTCGGGCGGCGGGATCGGTTCTGGCTCGGGCGGCGGCGTTGGAGCAGGTACTGGTCCGGGTGTCGGACCTGGCCGCGGAGGTGGTATCGGCGGCGGCGTGTTCAAGGTGGGCGGCGGAGTTTCCGCACCAAAGGTGCTCTTTCAGCCCGATCCCGAGTATTCGGAAGAAGCTAGGAAGGCTAAGTACCAGGGCACTTGCGTACTGTGGCTGATCGTTGGTCCTGACGGGAAACCGCGGGACATCAAGGTGGCGCGTAACCTGGGTATGGGCCTTGATGAGAAGGCTATCGAGGCTGTAAAGCAATGGAAGTTTGAGCCTGCGATGAAGGATGGAAGACCGGTAGCGGTGCAGATCAACGTGGAAGTGAGCTTCCGGCTGTACTAGGGTAATCTCTGTAGTTTGACGTGAGCGGCTGCTTAGGCGGCCGCTTTTGTTTTCCCTTCATTTTAGAGCCGGACAGCCGAGGACGGCTGTCCCTATGCAGCCTGGATCACTCCTTCAGGTCCACGTGTTGGACGTCGCCTACTGAGTGACCCATGAACATTGCTCCCAGGCGGCGGAATTTTTCTACTGAGTCGGTGGCGAAGAACCTATGCCTTGACAGGTTGCGGCGTTCTTCTTCGGAAGAGGATACCACCGGCTCGAGGCTTAGCCGCTGAGCCACAACGCGAGCAGTGGATTCGGCTGAGTCCACGATCGCGACGTGCGACGGTGCCACACGGTGCAGCAGCGGCTTAAGTAGCGGATAGTGGGTGCATCCGAGCACCAGGACGTCTGCGGATTGAAAGCCGTCCCCAAAAGCCTCTCCCAAGTAAATTCGGGCTACCTGCTCGGTTACCGGGTGTTCGATCCAGCCTTCTTCGACCAATGGAACGAGCAGCGGGCAGGCCTTTTCTCTGGCTTCAACGTCGCGAGCCTGCAGCGCTTTCAGGTAGGCGTGGCTGCTGACGGTGGCTTCGGTGGCAATCACGACCACTTTGTGGACCTTGCTGCAGGCGGAGGCGCGTTCGGCGCCGGGTTCGACCACCCCAATTACAGGTAGGTGTGAGCTGGCGACGATCTTGTCGAGAGCCAGAGCGGTAGCGGTATTGCAGGCGATGACCAGCAGTTCCGCTCCGTGATATTCCAGAAAGTGTGCAGCGCTTACGGCGTAGCGGGCGACGGTTGCGGCGGATTTTGAGCCGTAGGGCAGGCGGGCAGTGTCGCCGAAGTAGAGATAATCGGCGTTGGGAATCAGGGAGACGAGTTCTTTCAGAACGGTGAGGCCGCCGAAGCCGGAATCGAAAACGCCAATGGTGGGACGCCGGGATGTCATGGACAGAGTTCATGATAACGGAGAGGAGGAGGTGGGTGTGGTCCCCGGATGGGAGGTGCACGTTCTCGCGGGTAGTTGGGTTGTTCCCGTTTGGCACGCTTATAGTGGCTTCGTGAGAGCTTCGTTCGTCCCTCCGGGAGCTGTTCCAATTTCCCACTTGATCCCAGCGACTGAAAGCGCTGGGATATTTTCACAACACCCTAACGGGGTTGGTTTCGGGCGCGGTTCCGGCTACCTGCCCATCGCCGAAATGGCGAAATTCGGTCTCACGGGCACAGCAAAGTGTGCCCTTGTGAACGAGAGTCGCTTTCACCTGAAATTCACCCCCTTGTAACAATCCTTTAACAAAACAGCCATACAAAAGAATCATCGACAAAAAAGGAGGAATCACGATTGATTCGTCGCATAGCTCTGCTTTTGAGTCTGGCAGTGGCGGTGCCCGTCCTGGCGCAGACCACGTTGAACGGGGCGGGCGCAACGTTTCCTTATCCCATGTATTCCAAGTGGTTCAGCGAATACCACAAGGCCCACCCGGACGTGCAAATCAACTATCAGTCCATCGGGAGCGGGGGCGGAATCCGGCAGGTGCTGGAAGGTACGGTGGATTTCGGGGCGAGTGATGGGCCCATGAGTGATGAGCAACTATCGCAGGCCAAAGTCAAAATTCTGCATATTCCCACCGTACTGGGCGCGGTGGTGCCAGCGTACAACGTGCCGGGTGTCTCTGGCGAGCTGCACTTTTCGCCCCCGGTGATCGCCGACATCTGCTTAGGCAAGATCACGAGCTGGAACGATAAAGCGATCACCCGGGACAACCCTGATGCCAAGCTTCCCGACAAGCCGATCATCGTAGTGCATCGTTCTGACGGCAGCGGGACCAACTATATTTTCACGGATTACCTGTCCAAGGTCAGTCCGGAATGGAAGGAGCGGGTTGGCAAGGGGACATCGGTGAAATGGCCGGTAGGCTTGGGCGCCAAGGGAAATGAGGGCGTGGCTGGCATGATCCGGCAGATGGAAGGTGCCTTCGGTTACGTGGAGCTGATTTATGCCGCGCAGAACAAAATTCCGTATGGAGCGGTGAAGAATGCCGCGGGGAACTGGACGAAAGGCAGCCTGGAAGGTGCTACGGCGGCAGCAGGCTCGGTAAAGGAAATGCCGGCTGATTTCCGCGTGTCCATCACCAATGCGCCGGGGAAAGATGCTTACCCGATTTCCAGCTTTACCTGGCTCTTGATTCCCACCCAGTCGAAAGATCCTGGTAAGGGCAAGATCCTGGTTGATTTTCTCAACTGGATGTTGAACGACGGAGAAAGGATGACCAAGGAATTGAACTATGCGTCTCTGCCGGAGAACGTGGCAGCCAAAGTAAGAGAGGCATTTAAACAAATCCACTGAGTTCAATCGCTGAGGATCTCACACAAGGGCGCCACTTCGTGGGCGCCTTTTATTTTTTCCTACGTTTTCTATTGCGAAAGTTCTATAACTTCTATAGCGAAAGTCCTATAACGAACCAACTCTGATCCAGGTGGCATTTGGGTTTGAAGCGGCAACCAAGGCACGGGAGGAACCGTGACTTCTTGGCAAGCTGCTCTGCGACTCCGGTTTGCGGGGAGGCGGGAGGACGATCCTGAGTGCGGCCGCGCCAGACCAAATTGCAGTTTCTTCAGCGTGGCATGCCGGATGTCAAACTGGCACGGCCAAGAGGGTCCTGAGTTGACCATGGGTTCCGCCGTGGGCGGCTGATGTCCAGCCCAACCTTTTGTTGATACCCGGAGGTTTTAACAGTGCTGTAACACGATTCTGGTAGGTTTAGGCCGATGGCCAATCGAGCCGTGGGAGCGCACCCCCTGACTAGCCCGGAACTAGCGGTTGGGCCGAAACTTACGTCGAAGCCTCCGGAGAAACCGGAGTCTCGAATCAAAGACTCAGGCAGCCAGTGGGCGGACCGCATCTTTCAGTACGCTATGCTGGCGTGCGGACTGACCGTGCTGTTCTTGGTATGCCTGATCGTCTACGAGTTGACTACCAAAGGCACGTTGGCGCGGCAGGCGTTTGGCTGGAAGTTCTTTTTCCAAACCGACTGGGATCCCGTCAATGAACAATTCGGCGCCCTATCGTTCGTCTACGGAACCATCGTCTCTTCTCTACTAGCCCTGCTGATCGCGGTTCCGCTGGCCGTTGGGGTGGCGGTATTCATAACCGAAATGTCGCCACAATGGTTGCGCACTCCTCTCTCCTTTACGACTGAACTTCTGGCTGCCATTCCGAGCGTCATTTACGGGCTATGGGCGATTTTTGTGCTGGTGCCGCTGTTGCGCCGAAGCGTGCAGCCGTGGCTGGCCCGGTATCTGGGATGGACGGGGCTTTTCGCAGGACCTCCTTACGGAATTGGCATGCTGGCAGCGGGCGTCATTCTGGCCATCATGATTATCCCAATTATTTCCTCGATTACGCGGGAAGTGATGACGGCGGTGCCCCAACAGCAGAGAGAAGCCGTGTTGGCGCTGGGAGCGACGCGCTGGGAGATGATTCGAATGGGCGTGCTGCGCAACGCTCGCGCAGGCATCCTAGGCGGAGGAATTCTCGGATTAGGCCGAGCCTTGGGCGAGACTATGGCCGTCACCATGGTGATCGGCAATCGGGCCGAAATTGCGAAATCGCTATTTGCGCCCGGTTACACTATGGCAAGCGTGATCGCCAACGAATTCAGCGAGGCGACCGGCGACTTATACCTGAGTTCGCTGGTGCAGGTGGGGCTGGCACTGTTTCTGGTGACGATCGTGGTCAATGTTCTGGCCCAGTTGCTGGTTTGGAGCGTGACTCGAGGTATCCCTGCGAGGAGCCGTGCCTAACGAGATGGCAACACAAGCGGACCGGGCGGATCTCCGCGTGAGCTTGCGGAGGCGAGGCATCGATTTGTTGTCCACGCTGGCGGCGGGCGGCGCTGTAGTGCTGGTTTTGCTGCCCTTGTGTGCGGTGTTCGGATATCTGATCTATAGCGGAATCGGGTCCCTGAACTGGGCGTTTCTGACGCAGACTCCGAAACCAGTCGGGGAAGCGGGCGGTGGAATGGCCAATGCCATAGCCGGATCAGTCTTAATCCTGCTAATCGCCAGCATTCTGGGCGTGCCGGTAGGAATCGGCGCCGGCATTTACCTGGCGGAATATGCCCGCGGCCGCTTTGGGGACATAATCCGATTCACGGCCGATATTCTGAATGGAGTTCCATCCATCGTGATCGGCATCGTGGCTTACGGCATCGTGGTCCTGAGGCAAAGGCATTTCTCGGCGCTGGCTGGAGGCGTTGCCCTCGCCATCATGATGGTTCCCACGATTACCCGGGCCACAGAGGAGATGCTGCTACTGGTTCCAACTACGGTGCGTGAGGCGGCTTATGGGCTGGGAGTCTCACGGTGGCGGACTACGCTTTCCATCACGCTGCGCACTGCCACGTCGGGCGTGATCACCGGCGTGATGCTGGCCTTCGCCCGGATAGCAGGCGAGACCGCGCCGCTTTTGTTTACGGCGTTTGGTAATACCTACTGGAACTGGAACGTGAATCAGCCGACCGCCGCGTTGCCACTCCAGATTTTCGTGTATGCGATCTCGCCTTTCGATGAATGGCACCGGCAAGCATGGGCTGGGGCCCTGGTCTTAATCGTGTTAATCGTCATCTCCGTGAGCGCAGTCCGCATTGCTGCAGGACGCGGGATGCTCAAAGGAACCAGCTAAGATGGGCGTTGACGTCCAAGTTGAACAACTGAATGCCTGGTTCGGCAAGACGCAGGCTCTGCGTGACATCAATCTCAAGATGTTGGCTAACCATGCGACCGCCATCATCGGGCCATCCGGCTGTGGGAAATCGACATTCGTGCGCTGCATTAACCGCATGCACGAGACTGTGCCGGAAGCGCGGGTTGACGGACACATTCGCATTGGCGAGCTGAATGTCTATAACGGCACTTCCGCCACCCAAGTCCGGCGCCAGATTGGCATGGTGTTTCAGAAGCCCAATCCATTTCCCACCATGTCCATCTATGACAATGTGGCGGCGGGACTGAAGCTGAACGGTTTTCGCGATCGCCGGCGGCTGGATGAAATCGTCGAGCGGTCGCTCAGCATGGCGGCGCTTTGGGATGAGGTGAAAGATGCGCTGCGTAAGCAGTCGGGAGCGAGCTTATCGGGCGGGCAGCAGCAACGTTTGTGTATTGCTCGGGCACTGGCAGTCGAGCCGGAGGTTTTGCTGATGGACGAACCTTGCTCGGCGCTGGACCCTATTTCGACCAGCAAGATTGAAGAGCTGATTTTCCAGTTGAAACAGCGTTACACCATCGTAATTGTGACGCACAACATGCAGCAGGCGTCGCGAGTAGCTGAATACACGGGATTTTTTCTGCTGGGAAATCTGATTGAGTTCGACAAGACAGAAAAGATTTTTACGAATCCCTCGGATAAGAGAACGGAAGACTACATCACAGGCAGGTTTGGATAATGCGTACGAGGTTTCAACAAGGACTAGATGAGCTGCGGGAGAAATTGCTTCGCATGGGTGGGCTGGCGGAGCAGGCGGTAGATCGTGCCTGCCAGGCTTATGTAGAACGTGATTTAAATCGTTGTCACATGGTGCTGGAGAACGAGTCGCTCATCAATGTGGCGGAACGGGAAATTGATGAGCTGGCTTTCGACCTTTTGGCTTTGCAGCAGCCGATGGCGGTCGATCTACGCTTCATTCTTGCGGTTACGAAAATTAACTCCGACCTGGAGCGCGTGGGAGACCAGGCGGTTAATATCGCCGAACGGGTCATGGACATGGTGGAGCTGCCTCCGGCGGAACTACCGGTCGATATCCCACGAATGGCCGCGGCGGTTTCGGCCATGGTGCGGCGAGCTCTGGAATCGTTCATCGAGGGCAAAGCAGAACTGGCGCAGGCGGTCTTGGAGATGGACAACGTGGTGGACCGCATGCGCGACGAAGCGTTCATTGTATTAGTGCGGAAGATGAACGACACCCCAGCAGTGACACGGCAGGCATTGGATGCGTTATTGGTGGCACGAAACCTGGAGCGAGTGGCAGACCACGCGACCAACATTGCGGAAGATGTCATCTTCTGGGTGCGGGGCCGGGATGTGCGCCACAACGTGGAAGCTCCGGCTACACCGCAGCCGACTCCGGGGACAAGTTGAGATAGCCTTGCATTTATTCAGGTGTATGATCAGCTGGCCCTATTCTTTCGCCCCTCTGGGGCTTATTCCCCACTCGTTGCGCTGACGCCACGGCTTGCGCCGTGGGCTTTACTCTTGTGCCGCTTCGTGGCTGAAGCTGGTGGCGCACTCAAGTACAGGGTTCCCGACATCAAGCGAGACAGTGAACGTGTGGGAAGGCCGCGGCTGTCGAGAGAACGCAGAGGTCCTTCGGTTCCGCAAATCCCATTCGCAAGCAAATGGAACCCGCTGCCGCTCAGAACGACACCTTTTCGTTTGACTCTGGCTGGTAAGATGTGGGCTGCTTCAACAAATCAGGTATGGAGAGATTCGCTTGAAGCTCCTGCCGCGTTTCGCTGCTGCTTGGATGCTCAGTCTCTTGTTTTTGGCTTCAGGGCAAAGACCTGAGCGCCACGTCATCAATCTTCCGACCAGTAAACGGCTGACCGCACCTTCGATTGGCCGAGTTGCAACCACGAACAGCTTTCCGGCTACGATTGCCCTCAGTCCCGACGGACGCTATGCCGCACTGCTGAACGATGGTTATGGTGTCCAGGAGGTCAAGGCGCATCAATCCATTGCCGTTCTGGAGTTCAGCACGAACAAATTATCGGACTTTCCCGACGAACGCTTCCCGGAAGACGCGCACCAGAGTTATTTTCTCGGCTTAGTTTTCGGAGGGGACGGGAAACATCTTTACGCTTCCGTGGGATCCATCACTGATCCGAACGGCGAGAAGCGTGGAGATACCGGCAACGGAATCGCTGTTTATAGTTTTCATGATGGCAAAGTCTCTCCTGAGCGGTTTATCAAGATTCCTCCGCAGAAGCTTGCGTCCAACAAGCGGATTGCCAAAGAACTGGGCACATTGCCGAAGGGGCAAGCGATTTCCTTTCCGGCAGGTCTGGCTTGGTTGGGGGGCGAACGACTGCTGGTCGCCAATAACCTTTCCGACAGCGTGATCCTGCTTGATATGAAAACCGGGCGAACTCTACGGACGTTCGACCTGAGCACCAATGAGCTGGTGCCTTCCTCGTTTCCGTATACCGTGGCGGCGAGCCGGGACGGACGTCGCGCCTGGTGCAGTTTATGGAATGCTTCCCGAATCGCTGAGCTCGATTTAACGAACGGCAAAGTAGCTCGGTGGATTCCGCTGTTGCAACCCAAGAATTCCACTGACCCCGGTTCGCACCCGACGGCAATGCTGTTGAGCCCGGATGAGAAGGAAATATACGTCGCGCTGTCCAACGCCGATATGGTCGCTGTCGTGTCCGCCGAAGACGGCAAGCCGGTGACTTTCTTTGACACACGGTTGCCGAGCCAGCGCTATTCGGGAACTTCTCCGACCGCGTTGGCGATGTCGAATGACGGCAAACGCCTGTTTGTAGCCGATTCCTCGCTGAATGCTGTCGCGGTTTTTGCTCTCGAGGGGATTCGCGGCGGCAGCAGCGGAAACGAACCAGGGCCGGCAGCGGGCTTTATTCCCACGGATTGGTATCCGAGTGCGCTCGCAGTTCGCGGGGACGATCTTTTGATCGCAACCGCGAAAGGGGAGGGAACTGGACCCAACGCGGGGCCCAATCTCATCCCGACAGAAAACAGACACCGGGCGCATCCCTACATTGCCGAATTGCTGAGGGGCTCCGTCGCCCGCGTGAATTTGACCAAGGTCGAGGGAAGTCTCGCGGAACTTACGCGCGACGTTGAGGAGAACAATCTCATCGGCGAAGATCCGGGAAAGATCGTCTTCCACAATGGAGCTAATCCCGTTCGCCACGTGATTTACATCCTCCGGGAAAATCGAACCTACGATCAGATTCTGGGCGATCTGAACGTGGGCAACGGCGACCCGGCGCTCACGATGTATGGCTCCGACATTACCCCCAACGCCCACAAGCTGGCGCTTCAGTTTGGGCTGCTGGACAACTTTTACGATAGCGGAGAAGTCTCAGGAGATGGGCATATCTGGTCGAACGCCGCCATCACCAGCGACTATAACGAGAAGACCTGGCAGATCGCATATCGCGGTAAGGAACGTACCTACGATTTTGGCGGAACGGTCGCCGGAGAATACGCACTGGATCATGGCGAGGCCGATGTCGATGATCCGCAGACCGGTTTTCTGTGGGGCAATCTGGCGCGGCACGGGATGAGCTACCGCGACTACGGCGAATTCATCGAGGTGGAATGGTGCATGCCTGAGGAGGGCGGCGCCTCGCCTCGAGAAGAGGCGATGCGAAAGAAAGAAGGGTGTTCACGGCGGGCGGTCAGGAAAGGCGAGGCCTTGCCGTCGAATGTGGGGCAGCCGCATGGCGCGGCAAGTCCTTGGCCCTGGGCCGTGCCCCTGTTGACCCGCACGATTGGGACCAAGGCGGAATTGCGCGGCCATTTCGATCCTGTGTATCCGAACTTCCGGCTGGATTACCCGGACCAGCTGCGAGCGGACGAATTCTTGAACGAGTTTGGAGGATTTATTCGTGCTCACCGGGAGGGCAAAGGGACGGAGTTGCCCAGCTTTGTCCTGCTCTACCTTCCGGATGACCACACAGCCGGAACTCGGCCCGGGATGCCTCGTCCGGCAGCCTCAGTGGCAGACAATGATCTGGCGCTGGGGCGCGTTGTAGAAGCGGTCTCTCACAGCCCGTACTGGGATGACACGGCAATTTTCGTCGTGGAAGACGATGCCCAGAACGGCGCCGATCACGTGGATGCGCATCGCTCCATCGCACTGGTCATCAGCAAGTATTCACCCGGATCGGCGGAGCACCCATTTGTTGCGCACCAGTTCTACACCACCGTCAACATGGTGCACACCATGGAAACGCTGCTCGGGCTGCCGCCCATGAATCAGAACGATGCTTACGCTCCCGTAATGGCGCCGCTGTTTTCCGGGCCGGGAGATCAGCCACCCTTTACTGCCGATTGGCGCAACCGTGACAGCGGCCTGATCTATCAGATGAACCCACCTGAAGGCCCAGGGGCGGAGGTATCGAAGAAGATGGACTTTTCTCGTCCCGATGCGGCGCGTGCCGCGGTGCTGAATGAAGTCCTCTGGCAGGACCGTAAAGGAAACGCGCCCATGCCTTCAACCAAGCACTCGGTGTTCCCGGCTGCCGATTGAGGGAGGGAGAACTAGTGATTCCATTTCAGCAGGCATAAGCTTCTCTGCGGGCTCCTATAATCTATTTGAGGACACCTTGTCAGAGGAACGCCAATCCGCTGCCCTGCTTACTGATCTCTACGAACTCACGATGGCAGCAGCGTATTTCGAGAATGACTTCCGCGCCAAAGCTAGTTTTGAGCTCTTCATACGCTCTTTGCCACCGGAGCGGAACTACTTGCTGGCTGCAGGACTAGAACAGGTGCTGGATTATCTGGAGACTCTGCGGTTTCAAGCAGAAGATATTGAGTTCTTGCGCCAGCAACCGGTTTTTCGGCAGGTCAGCGACAAATTCTTCGAATATCTCAGGACATTTCGCTTTACCGGCGAGGTGTGGGCAATTCCGGAAGGCACCCCGGTCTTCCACGAGGAACCACTGCTGCGAGTCACTGCGCCCATCATTGAAGGACAGATCGTCGAGACCTATCTGCTCTCCATGATCACGTTCCAGACGATGATTGCGTCGAAGGCGGCGCGGGTAGTGCGGGCGGCACAGGGAAGGAGCGTCATTGAATTCGGCACACGCCGCGCTCATAGCCCGGAAGCTGGCACGCTCGGCGCGCGGGCGGCCTACATCGGCGGTTGTATCGGGACTTCCAACGTGGAAACAGGCCGACGATTCGGGATTCCGACCTTCGGAACTTTGGCACACTCGTTTGTAATGGCTTACGACGATGAGGAAGAAGCTTTCCGGCGCTTTCAGAACATCTTTCCTGATCACGCCACCCTGCTGGTGGACACATACGACACACTGGCGGCCATCGACAAAATTATTCAAGCCGAATTGCGTCCCAAGGCGGTGCGGCTTGATAGCGGAGATGTAGTAGAGCTTTCCCGGGCAGTGCGACAGCGACTGGATGAGGCTGGTCTGACGGACACGCAGATTTTTGCCACCAGCGATCTCGACGAGTTCGTGATCAGCGACCTACTGGCCCGCGGGGCTATGGTCGACGCATTCGGAGTCGGGACGAGTCTGGCGGCTTCCAAGGACGCCCCTACCTTGGGTGGAGTTTACAAGCTGGTGGATGTGTATGTGGGCGAGAGGCCATCGTATCGCGCCAAGTTGAGCCCGGGCGGGAAAGGTACTTACCCGGGATGCAAGCAGGTTTACCGCCTGAAGGGGACCGACCAAAAGCATGTCGAAGACGTGGTTGCGCACTGTTCGGAAAACTATGCGGAGGCAGAGCCGCTGCTGGTTTGCGTTATGAGGGATGGAGAGCATCTGGCAGGTTCGCCACGAATCCAACAGGTTCGCGAGCGCGCGCAGCTCGAGTTGGCCAAACTGCCTGAGGAGTGCCATCGCTTGGATCAGGCACGTCCGTATCCGGTGCGTTTCAGCCGCGAATTGCAGAGGCTCATGGAGGATTTCCGCAGCCGCTTCGCTCAGCCGGCAACGCGCAGGGGAGTAATATGAGCTTGTTGTTCTGGGATGTCGACACGCAAGTCGACTTCATGGATCCCGGCGGGAAATTGCATGTTCCGGGTGCGGAAGAGATGATCCCCAACATTCAACGACTGAATCAGTGGGCGGCATCGCATCAGATTCAGGTGGTGTCGAGCACAGATGCACATCAGCCAGACGACCCTGAGTTTCGGGACTATCCGCCGCATTGCCTGGAGGGAACACCCGGACAGAAGAAGGTTCCCGGCACAGTGCTGGAAAAGCATTTGGTGGTGCCCAATCGGAAGTCGCGGTTGCCGGCTGACTTTGCCGGCTATCAGCAAATCATCATCGAGAAGCAGGCGCTTGATGTTTTCACCAATCCGAATATCGAGGCGCTGCTCGAGAGGCTCGGGAACGATCGCGAAATTATTCTTTATGGGGTAGTGACCGAGATTTGCGTGGACCGGGCAGCGCGGGGGCTGATCTCACGCAGGTATAAAGTGAATGTGGTCGAGGATGCGATCCGACATCTGGATCAAGAAAAAGCTTGCGCAACGGTGGAAGAGGTTCGGCGGCATGGTGGGCGGGTCATGAGGACGGAAGAAGTCATAAAGTAGTGCCCGATAGTCAAAGGCTGAATCCACCTCAGCGGCTAAAGCCTGTTCCCTTAATAGGGAGGACCATGCAGGGCCAGGGTGTGTGCGTAAGAACTGTGTCGCCCCTGCGGGGCTCGACGGTTTCTCGGCTCGTTACCCAGCGCTGATGCGCCGGGCAAGATATTCCGCCGCTTTGCGGGCTAAATCACGTAGTTTGGACCACTGGATCTCGCCAAGCGAGTTCTCACTGTCCGGCGTCAAGCATTCTTTCCGGTCGTGTTGCCTCACTCAGAAATGTTACCGAACAAAGTTTGCTCTGACCTCTCCCTTTTTACCGTAGCAGCGGGGATGAGGTCTGGAGAAGGGGACGGCACTTGAGTCCCCTTCTCCAGCATCGATGTAGAGGCTGCTGCTCACGTCTCCGCGTTGCTTCGTGCGACCTCTCTACGTGATGGATGCGCCAACGCTCCTCATCGTTTGCTTGCGATCATAGGCGAGGAGGCGATTCGGGAGTTAGGTTCCTTGTTCGGTGCGGCAGATCCATCGGCGCCGTAGACCAATTGTTGGACGATCCGCATCCGCCACACCCGCACTCGGCGCTGCAGAGTGCGCAACTGCCCGTCCGGAAACTCGCCATAACCGCTTGCCTGTAATCGCTTCAGCATCTCTTTGGCTTCCATGTCCGGCCTTTCCTCCAACCAGCTCAGCAAGACAGGCCAGACTTCGGCAAAAGGATCTGGTCGTGTCCGCCACCAGTGTCCCGGCTTGGGCTCTTGCCGATGCGTTGGCCGTACTTCACCGGCGCGCCATGCGGTCGCCAAACTATTTACAAATCTCGTAACATCCGGTGCGACTATCTCCGGTGTTCGGTTCTGACTGAGCGCCATCACCGTGTCCTGGGCATCACGAATATGCTTCAACAGAAGCACAGGATCGAGCGATTCCATCTGTTGCTTCAGCATCTCCTTGGTCTCGGGTGCAATGTTGTCCCGCGCCAGCAAACGCCGATACGGCGTGTCGGGCAACTCATACTGTTTGTGAACTCGCGCGCCCTCTCGGTATTTGGATTTCAGTTTGAACGACGGCTGGAAGAAGTTTGTGTACAGTCGCGAAGCCTCATAGACACGGCGCAACGCCGCGGTTGCAGTAAGCCCCTCCAGCCGGCCGTAACCAATCAGCTTGCGGACAATGGCGCCGTTCTTCTGCTCTACCCATGCTTGGTCATTCTTGTGATAGGCCCGACTACGGGTGAACACGATGCCTTGCTCCCGGCAATAGTTGCACAACGTATCGTTCATGAAGGCAGTGTCATTGTCCGTATCCAGCCCCAGCAGAGCGAAAGGTAACTTAGGGCGCAAGCCGCTAATGGCTTCGACGATGAGAGATTGTTCTCGCACCGGAAGCGCTACACACTCTGTCCAGCCCGAAGCCACGTCGGTCAAGACCAGAGTATGCACGAAGCTTCCTTCTGCCCTTGGTCCGCAATGCGTAACCAGATCCATTTCCATGAAGCCGGGACGAAGCGGCTGCTCCCAGTCGGCGAAGGTGCGGACCGCAACCATCTTGCGCACACGGTTCGTCGCAGATGATCGCTTATGCCCTCCCCGGGCTCGTTCGCGGACAAAGTGAAGCTGCCGATCGATCGTGGCGGCACTCATCGCAAGCAGTTGGGTCCGGACTCCCTCTTCCAACTGCAGATGCCCGTGTCGCTCCATGGCTTCCACCAGCAGCGGCAATAGCGCTTTCAGCCGCTTGCCGCAAATGCGGTCGGATGCTTCCCAGAGCACGATCAACGCTTCCTTCACCGCCTCCTGATAAACTCGGCGGACCGCACGCGTCTTGGGCTCGCTCGCAGGCTGAGTGGTGAGCACCCGTATCGCATGCTTGCGGTGATACCCGGTCACTTGAGTGAACTCATCCAGGATCATCTTCTTGCCGGGCCGGTCCGCCGCTTGATAACGCTGTCTAATGGTTGTGGTGAGCTCTCGTCGTGTGGTCAATCTGATCCGTCTCCTCATTCTCGCCTTCCGGCGTGGGTTCACGCCGGTAGCATTTTGAATGAGGCAACCACCCACCTCTCAGTAGCAATTTTGGTGAGTCAATGCGCTCGGGAGTTCTAATTGTCGCCCATCATCTCACGCACACACCAAGGCCCTGCTTCACCCTGCTCGAGCAAATAGACTTGATACAGGGCTCCGAATGTTTTCACGAAGAAATGTGGGACGTGAATAACAAAACCGAGATTCCTCGCTTTGCGCGGAATGACAAGTGTGACAGGGAAATGATTAGCCGCGCGGGTTGAGCGGAATGGTCGGCAAGAACTGGGGCGGCTTGCGGAGCCTCGTCGCCTGCTCGAAAGCGTAGGCGAGCTTGATCAGGGTGGGCTCGCTCCAGGCTCGTCCGAAGAAGGAAATGCCGACTGGCATGCCGTGAATGAAGCCGGCGGGGACGTTGATGTTGGGATACCCCGCTACGGCAGCCGCATTCGAACTGCCGCCAGTGAAGTGATCGCCGTTGAGGAGATCGGTCAGGCAAGACGGGCCGGCGGTGGGCGCGACCGTCGCATCCAGCCTGTTCTTATCCATTAAGGCATCGATGCCTTCCGTGCGCGCCAGCTTGCGATTCTTTTCCAGCGCATCGAGGTACTCCTTTTCGGTCAGCGGGCCTTTGGCTTCCGACTTAATGAAAATGTCCTGGCCGAAGTAGGGCATCTCCTTCTCCTTGTTCTTCTCGTTGAAGTCGATAATATCTTTCAAAGTGTGCACGGGAGCGCTGGGGCCCAGGCGCGCCAGGTATGCATTTAAGTCGGCCTTCAGCTCGTAATAGAAAACCGTGAGTTCGGAGTCGTCGAATTTTCCGAAGGTTTCGATATCGGCAGGATCGATCACGGTCGCGCCCAGTTTCTTCATCAGGTCAAGCAGTTCATTCATCAAGAGGTCTACGTCTTCGCTGAAGCCGAAATACTTGCGGGCGACGCCGATGCGAGCGCCTTTAAGGCCGTTGGGATCCAAAAAGCGCGTGTAGTCGACCAGGAACTTGCCCTCGCTGGCGAGGGTTGCCTCATCGGAGCGGTCCACCCCCGTAAGGGCTCCCAGAAGTATGGCGGCATCTTTTACGGTTCGGGTCATGGGGCCGGCGCCGTCCTGAGTATGCGAAATCGGAATGATTCCGGTGCGGCTGACCAGGCCAACCGTGGGCTTGATGCCGACAAGGCAATTGGCCGAAGACGGGCAGACGATGGAGCCGTCGGTCTCGGTCCCAATCGCAGCGGGGCAGAAATTAGCGGCTGCGGCGGCTCCCGAGCCAGAACTCGAGCCACAGGCGTTGCGATCGAGGGCGTAGGGGTTTTTGGTCAGGCCACCACGGCCGCTCCAACCGCTGGTGGAATGGCTGGAACGAATGTTCGCCCATTCGCTCAGGTTGGTTTTGCCGATTATTACGGCGCCTGCTCCGCGTAGCTTTTGCACGACGGTGGAATCCTGCAGCGGCTTGGATCCAACCAGGGCCAGGGAGCCGGCGGTGGTCATCATCTTGTCGGATGTATCTATGTTGTCTTTAACCAGGATGGGGATTCCGTGCAGAAGGCCGCGAAGCTTGCCGGCATGGCGCTCTTTGTCCATGGCGTCGGCGATGGCCAGCGCGTCGGGGTTAATTTCGATGACCGAATTGATGGCCGGACCCTGCTTGTCAAGCGATTGAATGCGATTCAAGTATTTCTCTGCGATCGAATAGGCCGTGTATTTGCCCGACTTCATGCCGTCCTGAAGGTCAGAGATCGAAATCTCGTCCAGCTCGAACGGGGGGACTTGCGGAGCTGGCGGGTCCGCCTTGGGGAGTTCCCGCGCCGCGGCGAGAGCGGGGAGGAGGGCGGTACCTGCTCCGGCTAGCACACTGGTCTGCAGAAAGCGGCGGCGATCGGGGATTGCAGCATTCTTCCTTGGTCTCAAAGATTCGCTCCTTGTGCTGGATGGGGATGTTAAGGGGTGGTGAACAGGCAAGTCAACGAAGGCGCATCTTAGGTAGTGAGTCAGTTTGACCCACTACCGAATCTTACAAGAAAATGTCGGATGTTTCTCGGTGCTGGCGGGTCTTCGACCCGCCCTGCACGGGTCAGAGACCCCGAGCTCATACATCCGAAGCAGCACACATGTAAAGCATAGGCAGTAAAACATCGCGAGCCCGGAGCACCTCGGTTAGACTCTAATGACCAATGGACTCTGCCCCGAAGACTAAACCCAAGAAGAGTCAGAGGCTGCGCTCAATCATCCCGATGGTTTGGGAATTGGTGCGTCCGAGGCGGGCATTGCTGGCGATCGGTTTTGGCTTGATGGTCATAAACCGGGTTTCGGGCTTGGTCCTGCCTTACTCGACTAAATTCCTGATCGACACTGTCATCGTCAAGCGCCATCTGGAGCTGCTCAAGCCGCTCATCCTGCTGGTACTGGGGGCCACTATAGTCCAGGGGATTACCTCGTTTTCGTTGACACAATTGCTATCGAAGGCGGCGCAGCGGCTGATTACGGAGCTGCGGCAGAAGGTCCAGGCGCACGTGGGACGGCTGCCAGTGACCTTCTACGATGCCACCAAGACCGGCACGCTGGTGTCGCGCATCATGACCGATGTGGAAGGTGTGCGCAACCTGATTGGTACGGGGTTGGTGGAATTTGCGGGCGGCCTGCTCACTTCAGCTATCGCTCTAGTCGTTTTGTTCCGGATCAGCGCCCTGATGACTCTCCTGGCTTTTGCGTTCCTGCTGTGTTTTGCGGTTGCCCTCAACAAGGCTTTTGCAACGATGCGGCCGATTTTCCGCGAGCGCGGCAAGATCAACGCCGAGGTTACTGGGCGGCTGGCTGAGTCGCTGGGCGGGGTGCGCGTTATCAAGGGTTATCACGCAGAAGAGCGGGAAGAGAAGGTGTTCGCGAAGGGCGTGCAGAGGCTGCTGGATAACGTGATGCGCACGTTGACGGCTACTTCTGTGATGAGCCTGTCCGCGAGCCTGCTGATGGGAGTGGTGGGTGTGGTGATCATGTTTGTGGGTGCGCGCCAGATCGTGGCGGGCACACTGACCATTGGCGGGTTCTTCACCTATACGTTGTTTCTTGGCTTCCTGGTCGCGCCTATGATTCAAATCGTTTCTATCGGGACCCAGCTGACCGAAGCTTTGGCCGGCTTGGAACGCACGCACGAGATTTTGAGCGAGCGGCGGGAAGACGGCGATCCGAGACGTACAGTTGAGCCCGACGATATTCAGGGCAAGATTGAGTTCCAGGATGTCAGTTTCAGCTATGACGGGAACCGCACGGTTTTAAGTGAGATTTCGTTTCAGGCGGAGCCCGGTACGGTAACGGCGCTGGTCGGCTCGTCGGGCTCGGGAAAATCAACCACCATCGGGTTGATTTCTGCGTTCTACGTCCCGACGCAAGGGAAGATTCTCATTGACGGCGTGGATCTGGGCACGGTGCGGCTGGATTCCTATCGCACGCGGCTGGGCGTGGTGCTGCAAGAGTCGTTTCTGTTTGACGGAACGATTCGCGAGAATGTGGCGTTTTCGCGTCCGGAGGCTACCGAGGAAGAAATCATGCGGGCTTGCCGGATCGCGCGGGTGGACGAGTTCGCCGAGAGTTTTGCGGAGAAATACGACACCGTGGTCGGCGAGCGCGGGGTCAAGCTCTCCGGCGGACAGCGGCAGCGCATTTCGATCGCGCGCGCGCTTCTGGCCGAGCCGCGCATCTTGATACTGGATGAGGCTACGTCCAGCCTTGATTCGGAATCAGAGGCGATGATCCAGCAAGGCCTTTCTTACTTAATGCAGGGGCGGACCACTTTCGTGATTGCACACCGGCTATCGACCATCCGTCGTGCCGACCAGATCCTGGTGGTGGAGCAAGGAAAGATCGTGGAACGAGGCAGGCACGAGGAACTTTTGGAGCTGCGGGGACGTTATTACGAGTTGTACACGAAGCAGCATGGGTTGGAGACGAACCTATTCCTGGCCCCGGGCGAGGGCGACATTGCGCCGGTGGCGGCCGAGGAAGGGAAGGGGAATGGCACGGGCGAGGTGGGCGCGGCGGATGCGTTGCGTCTAATCAGGGGAGAGGTGCGCTAAGTTTTTCATGAGTTCGGGTTCACAAGCAGGACCTAACGGGTCAATCGCAGTGCGCACAGAAGAGGTGTGCCGCCAGTACCAGATGGGAGAAACGCTGATCCGTGCTGTAGATGGCGTTTCTCTGCAGGTCCGAGCAGGAGAGTTCGTGGCGTTGTTGGGAAGCTCGGGATCAGGAAAATCATCATTGTTGAACTTGATTGCCGGCCTCGACCGGCCAACCTCGGGATCGGTGGTCGTGCAGGGAAGCGATCTGGCAGGGATGTCTCGGGAAGCGCTCGCAAACTACCGGCTGCGCACCGTGGGCATGGTTTTTCAATCTTTCAACCTAATTCCCAGCATGACCCTGATGGAAAATGTGGAACTGCCCATGCGATTTGCGGAAGTGGACCGCGATCTGCGTCAAGGGCTCTCCAGGAAGGCTCTGGAGCGAGTTGGTCTGAGCTCGCGTGTTCGGCATCGGCCGGTGGAACTTTCCGGCGGCGAACAGCAGCGAGCGGCGCTGGCCCGGGCATTGATCAACCAGCCGCAGCTTTTGTTGGCGGATGAGCCCACGGGAAATCTCGACAGCCATACCGGAACTGAGATCATGGAATTGATTCGTGAGTTCAACGAGTCGCTGGGGATGACCGTGGTGATGGTCACGCATGAGCGTGCGCTGGCCGAACGGTATGTCAAACGGATGATTTTCCTGGCTGACGGAAAGCTGATGGGCGACGAGTCGAATGCGTTGGCGAATCTCACGAACACCCAGGGAGTCCGAGCATGAAGGCTTACGACCTGGCCGATCTTGCGGCGCGGAATCTGCGCCAGTCGCTGCTGCGCAATTCGCTGACCACGGTCGGCATTTCCGTCGGAGTGGCATCGCTGGTGGCCATGCTGTCACTCGGGATTGGACTGCAGCAGCTGGCTTCGCGGCGGCTGCAGAAGTCGGGGTTGTTTGACACCGTGGTGGTCATGTCGCGGCGAGATTTGCGCAATTTTAATCGTGAACAGCAGAACAGCGGGCCGGCGCCGGCCGATAGTCCTGCCCTGGACGAGGCTGCCCGGCAGCAGATCGAGCGCTTGCCCAATGTGCGAGAGGCGTATCCGGATATACGGTTCATTACCGAACTTCGCTATGAAGGCAAGCCACACCTGACCATGGTGGCTGGCCTGCCTTTTTCGACGAAAAATAACGATGCGTTTGACGGAATGCAGGGGACGTTTTTCTCCTCGGAAACCGCGCCGGAAGTCATTTTGCAGAAGGCATTCGCGGAGGAGCTGCTGGGCAAGCGGCCTAAGCCCGGCGCAGATGAGGCGAATGTTGCGGAACTGGCCAAGCCCCTGCTCGGACAAGAGTTGCTCATGCGCTACACCGAACGAGTCGAGAATCCGGGAAGCCCCAAGAGCGCGGGGGAAAGCCGGCTTACTACGAGGAATGAAGCGGATGATCTGCCGCAGGCGTCCTATTCGGTTTTCTTCCGCGAGCAGAAGCTGAAGATTGTGGGCTTGTCCGATCTCGATCCTGACAGCATGCGGGGGGCGGCGCGGGCACGAGTGTTCTTGCCACTGACGCTCGCGGAAGATTTGCACGTGATGCAGCCCTCGAATCTGCGCGATACCTCCCGCACGCTCGGCGGTTCGGCGACCTACGCCACCATCAGCGTGCGAGTAACCAGCCCGAAGTACGTGCAGCCGGTGGAAGATGCGATCCGCAAGATGGGGTTCAATACATTCTCGATTACCGACGCCACGCGCAGCTTACGGCAGTTCTTTGCGGTGCTCGACCTGTTCCTCGGGATATTTGGCAGCCTAGCGCTGGCCGTGGCTTCGATTGGGATTGTGAATACGCTGGTAATGGCGATTCTCGAACGGCGCCGGGAAATAGGGATTATGAAGGCTCTGGGGGCGAGCGATAGGGATGTGAAGAAACTGTTTTTCGCCGAAGCCGGCGCGATGGGGGTGATGGGCGGCGCGGTGGGGGTGGCCCTGGGGTGGATGATCGGACGCGTGATCAATGTTGGCACTAACGTTTATTTGAGACGGCAGAATATTCCGCCGGAACAGATTTGGGCTGTGCCCTGGTGGCTGGTTGCAGGGGCGATTGGGTTTGCGATTTTGGTTAGCCTGGTTTCAGGAATGTATCCGGCGGGGCGGGCGGCGCGGTTGGATCCGGTGCAGGCTTTGCGGTACGAGTGATTGAGGAGGGTTTCTTACGCCCCTTCGGGGCTGGTTCCAAATTCGACGTTTGTACCCACGGCTTGCGCCGTGGGCTTTACTGTTTTGCCGCTTCGCGGCTAGGGCTAGAAGCGCACACCAAGGGTGGCCTGAGA
>DATEPX010000321.1:0-2905 GCA_035272945.1 Terriglobales bacterium | reverse complement strand
CTTGGCCGCAGTGAGCCGGTTAAATTTGTTTCGAAACGCCGGCTTGAGGATCACTGGGAAGGGACAGTTGGCCTCGGCAAGCTCTCTGCGGCTCCTCGGGTAGAACGTCCAGGGATGGCTGACCTGGAGTTTGTCCGCGAGTTGGTAGGTCAGTCTCTTGTCGTAAGCCCAGCGCAGGATGTGCCAAGGAGGGGTTGTAAGCCGGAACCGCTTCGCCAGTTCGGAGTGGTGCCGCGCAACCAAAGCGGCACCCTCGTCACCAGTTGGGATAAGCACCCATCCCTCAAGCCCGTTCTTCTGGGCTAAGTCCAATAGGAAGCCGACGCGTTCTGCGTCGTCCCCGGATACCCATGGTAGGCTCCGTTGAGCATACCGAGAGGTTGTCGCCAGCAGGTGTCCGTCCTCATGCAGAACCCAGACCGGGATGCCACGGTGACCCAAACTGCGCACGATCCCGAGGCCGCGGTAGTCAGCTCCCATGACTATCGCGCCAACAGCCTGGTGTTCAACGACCAGACTCAACTTCCGACTCCATTCAGTCTGGTGCTGTGACGGCCTGTGGAGCATGGCGGACATTTACTATTGCCCGCCCGATTGCGAGACGGCGGGCACTTACCACCGATTGGGTTACCGCGCGGGCGGCGAACTCTGCGCCCGCAACGAATCGCATCAGCGGCCCGAAGCTCCAGGCGGCTGGTGCACCAACGAAATACAAACCCAGGAGCGAGGTTTCAAAGCACGCACTGAGCTGCGGGTACCCGTTGATGCGACGCATCGATGCCAGCAGGGCGCTCGACAGGAAACTGTATTGCGCCACGTTTACGCGGTATCCTGTTGCTAAGAGGACGTGATGGACGCGCCGCTGCGTTCCGTCACTGAACGTGAGACTCACTCTGCTGCCGGCAGGGGAGGCTGATGTTACTGATCGGCCCGTGGTAATAGGAATGCTCTGGATCCGGGGTTTTAACCATCTAGTTCCCGTGGGCCGGAGCGATCTGATGGCCCACTTATCCTGTACGGAGCGGGGTAGCAAGCGGTAGACACCCGGCCGAGCGACGAAGTGGCTGACAAACGCAGGCCCAACGTCGGGCCAGGCGTAGAGAATCGCTCCCACCGGTCGGAATGTGTGCAGCCAAGGCCTTTGCCACGTCCAATGAACAACCGGGGCGCGCAACACGACTTCGACATCAGCTCCCGCTTCGTGCAGGAGGGCTGCCGACTCCAGCGCGCTCTGCCCTCCACCGATAACAACGACCTGCTGGCCTGCAAAGCGGCTGGGCTGTGTAAATTCGGAGGAATGCGATGCCAGGTCCGCGGGGAGACCTGCAAATTGCGGCGGCCGCGAAGCGAACGGAGTAATGCCTCCCGCGATCACAACGCGCTGCGATCGGACTTCCTCACCATCCTGAAGCGTCAATCGAAAGCCTTCGCCGGTTGCGTCCACACATGCAACCTTCCGCGTGTCAACTTCAGGCACAGCGCACGACTGAAACCACCGACCGTAGGCTACAAAATGCTCAATTGGAATGGGCGTTGGAATCTGCACACCCTGTGCCGCTTGGAAGGCGTCCAACGATAGTTCGCCTTTAGGATCAGAGAGTTGCGAAGCGTCCCACGGAGAGCGCAGAAGCAGGCCCGCCGGCATGGAACGCTCCCAGAAGGACATCGGCTCTCCAAACACGCGGATCTCGAACCCACGCGCGCGCAAATGTGCAGCCGCCGACAGACCGTAAGGACCAGCACCGACAATTGCCACATCACAGTTGGCCATGGATACCTCGCTTACAGGTTAGAGCAAATTCAGGGAGACGTTCCCGGGACCGAGAACGTCGGCATAGCACCGAATTAGTTTACTGCCTCCCGAGCCCACCGCTCTCTAGCCGATGTGTCTATAGAGCAGCTTCCCCGCTGTGGCCAGGACTGGATCGGGTAGGCGCGCAAACACTCCCTTGGCCATCCGCATTTTCCAGCCTTCCGGCCGTTCCGCCGGGCAGGGAGGGCACCGATAGTACGTCAGCGTGCTTCGGGTGGCATGCCAACCTTCTTTAAAACGAATCAACGCATGGGCGTCACGGTCAGAGCGCCCCAAATCGAATTCTGAAAGCCCCAGGTCTTTGGCCTCCTGGATCGTTTTCCAGAAAAGAAGAGGAATCCCACCGAGATTGTGAAATCTTTCATCCGAACAGCCATACTTGTCGACGACGGACTCCCTATGGGCCAACGTTAAGAGGCTTGCTACGGGGACGCTCTCTTTGGAGACCACGCGGATTTTGAGCTTCTCGCCTAGGCCATACATTAAGTTGTAAAACCATTCCATTGGTTGCGGGGGCAGGTGTTGCCGGCGGCGCGTCTTCAGCAACAAACTGTAGAATTTCTTCAACAGCAATTCGGACCTTCCTTCTTCGTAGGTTAACTGCATTCGCTCCGCGCGCCGGATCTTTTGTTGACATCCCGTTTTAGCAAAGCTGCCGAAGAGGTCACTCAACTGTGGGCGAAGATCGATCTTGTGAAAGTGGAAGACCTGATCAGTCACAAACCCTGCGCGATATGCTACAAGTGGACTCACAGGTCTCATTTCGAAGTATTTCCAACCGTCGCTCTTGGCTTCACGCTCGAGCGACTCCAAAAGACAATCGAGATCTTCAGCTTTATCGACTAACGCCTCACAATGATCAGAGAAGGGTAAAGAAACGACTCTGTTTCCAGTGAGCCAGCTCCGGACGCGACAGAACACGAGGCCGTTCGTCAGTTCCGCTCGGGGCGGGGAGGTCGTGTAAACGATGGGTTCGTATCCGTAAGTCCGGCGAAGCGCTTCCAGCCAGCCCGGCGTATGAAAGACCGAGGCCCGTGGGTGTCGCTGCACAAACTCCGCCCAGCGCGGGTCCTCGGTCGGATTGAACGTGTA
>DATEPX010000320.1:0-2720 GCA_035272945.1 Terriglobales bacterium | reverse complement strand
GTCATCGAACTCAACACGGTCTCCGAACCGGCTCTTGGCCAGGAGGATGTTCTCATCTCGATGGAAGCCGCGCCGATGAATCCGTCGGACTTTTTGTTCGTCCGTGGCATGTACGGCGTCCGGCCGGCCTTCCCATCATCGGTAGGCGCGGAGGGTGTTGGCCGAGTCGCCAAGATCGGATCGAAGGTGGATGCTGCTCTGCGGGGCAAGCGAGTGCTGATACTTCCTACCTACGAGCAGGGCACCTGGGCAGATGAAGTTGTCGTCCCGGTGCGCAACCTCGTGCCGATGAGCGACGCAGCGGATCCCCTGCAACTCTCGATGATAGGGATTAACCCGGCTACTGCCTATCTCTTGCTGAACCGATACGTTTCCCTGATGCCCGGCGACTGGATCGGTCAAACCGCAGCCAACGCGGCCATGGGGCAGTACATCATTGCGCTCGCGAAGCTTGCAGGAGTCAAGACGCTGAATGTCGTCCGGCGGAAAGAAGTTGCCGAACAGGTGCGGCAGTGGGGAGGTGATCGCGTAGTCCTCCAAAGCGACAACCTACAGAAGGACATTGAGAACGCTCTTGACGGGAAGGAACTTAGTCTCGTCCTCGATACGGTGGGTGGAACACCCGTGGGCGAGTTGGCCAAATCGCTTAAACCTGGCGGATCGATCGTCGTCTACGCCCTTCAAAGTGGGCAGGTCCCGGCTATTCCGCCCAAAGAGTTGATCTACCGTGGTCTTAGCCTCCACGGATTCTGGCTCATCAACTGGATACGCAACGCGCCCTGCACAGAGATCGAGGAGATCTACCAGAAGCTGGGCGATCTCGTAGCTGATGGATCGCTCTCCGCCGCAGTGGAGTATGTATACCCGCTCGACCAATTCAAGGAAGCGTTCAAGCAATCCTTGCAATCGAATCGCAGCGGAAAGATCCTGTTCAAGTTTGGGGCTACTGATGTGATTTCAAAGTAACCAGAAACAGAAACAAACGAAGACTGGTTGAGGATCGCGCTTTCGGCAAGGTCGTCCTCGCAATCTGACAGCTTAGATTAAAAGAGGAGGGAAATATATGAACAAGCTTGAAGGAAAAACCGCACTCATCACTGGTGGGACTAGCGGGATTGGTCTGGCTACGGCAAAAGCGTTTGTCAACGAAGGCGCCTATACCTTCATCACAGGCCGACGTGAGGCGGAGTTAGCTGCGGCGGTAAAGGAGATCGGCAGAAATGTAACGGGCATACAAGGAGACGTGTCGAATCTTGGAAACCTTGATCGTCTCTTTACACAAATCAAGCGGGAAAAGGGCAGACTCGACATTGTGTTCGCCAATGCTGGGGTCGCGAAGTTTGCCGCTTTCGGCACGATCACCGAGGAACTCTACGACTGGACCTTCGACATCAATGTGAAAGGCCTGCTTTTCACGGTGCAGAAGGCGCTACCACTTTTGCCGGATGGCGCTTCCATCATCTTGAATTCATCCGTCGTCGGAAGCAAAGGGTTGCCCGTCAATAGCGTTTATAGCGCCACCAAAGCCGCCATTCGTTCGTTCGCGCGGACATGGACAACCGACTTGAAGGATCGCCGCATTCGAGTGAACGCAGTAAGCCCAGGCTCCATTGACACGCCCGGACTGAGTGGGCTCCTGGGTTCCTCAGAAACGGGCCAGCAACGCTTAAAGAATATCTCCAACAATGTTCCGCTCGGCAGGCTGGGCACGCCCGATGAGATCGCCAAGGCAGTCGTGTTTCTTGCCTCAGACGACGCAAGCTTCGTTACAGGAGCAGAGTTGTTTGTCGACGGCGGCTTCGCGCAAGTGTAGGGGTAGTCAATTGGGGAACTCGGCGATTGCGGGGGCGACACGCGCCGTGTTGGAGTCTGGTGCGCGGGCGAAGATGGTGGTTCGGTTGCACGAAGAGTTGCTAATGCTTTGTCAGGGATACGAAGTCGGTTCGGCCAAGCTGAACGTCGAAACCAGCCCCATGGACTCAGTTAGCACGTGGCACTTTGAACCGATATTTGTTGATTTTGAAACGCTTGATTTTCGAATCGAGCGTTCGCGCTGGTAGCCCAAGTTTCGTGGCGGCGCCCGACGGACCTGAGACCCGTCCATAACATTGCGTTAATGCGGCTTCAATCATTTCCTTCTCCTGCCGCGCGAGCACGCGATTCAGAGCACTCGGTCGGCTTCGGGCCACTGGGAGTTCGCGCCGAAGCCAGGTTTCGTCCACGGAAAAGGTTTCGCCATCGCACAGAATGACGGCGCGCTCAATTACGTTCTGCAGTTCACGAATGTTCCCGGGCCAGTCGTATGCCTGTAATAATCCAAGACTCTTCTTGTCGATCGTTTCGAATTTCTTCCCAGCCTTCTTGCCGAACCGGTCAATGAAGTACTCGACGAGCAAGGGAGTGTCAGCTACACGTTCCCGTAACGGCGGGACATCGATAGGAACGACATTCAGTCTATATAAGAGGTCTTCACGAAACTTGCCTTCGGCGACGAGGGTGTTCAAGTCACGATGGGTGGCTGCTATTACCCTGACGTCGATAGGAATGACTTTATTGCTCCCCACACGTTCGATCTCGCGCTCCTGCAGTACCCGTAACAGTGCCACTTGGATCTCGGCAGGCAGGTCGCCGACTTCGTCCAGAAAAAGTGTCCCGCCGTTGGCCGATTCGAAACGTCCGAGGCGTCGTTGGGTTGCGCCCGTGAAAGCGCCCTTCTCGTG